>DATBBW010000134.1:0-6843 GCA_036270795.1 Gemmatimonadales bacterium
GAGAAGGGGCCGAGTCGCGTCTCACCGTTTTTCGTCCCGATGTACATGCCGAACGTCGCCGCCGCGCTGTTGTCGATGCGCTACGGGGCGCGCGGGCCGAATTACTGCACGGTGTCCGCCTGCGCGTCGTCCGCGCAGGCGGTGGCGGACGCCGTCGCGCTGATCCGCAATAACGAGGCCGACATCATGATCGCCGGCGGGGCGGAAGCCGCGATCACGCCGCTCGCCGTGGCCAGCTTCGCCAACATGAAAGCGCTGTCCGAGCGCAACGACGACCCGGCGACGGCCAGCCGCCCGTTCGATAAGGACCGCGACGGGTTCGTGATGGGCGACGGGGCGGCCGCGCTGATCCTCGAGGCGTGGGACCACGCCGAGCGGCGCGGGGCGAAGATCTACGCCGAGGTTGTGGGCTACGGGATGACCGCCGACGCCTACCACATCACGGCCCCCGCGCCCGACGGCGCGGGGGCGCGGCAGGCGATGCGCCTCGCGCTCCAGGACGGCACGATCCGCCCCGAGGAGGTGGGTTATATCAACGCCCATGGCACCTCGACGCCGCACGGGGACGCCGCCGAGACGGCCGCCGTGAAGGGCGTGTTCGGGGAGCAGGCGCGCCACCTCGTGTTCGGCTCGACGAAATCGATGACCGGCCATCTGCTCGGCGCCGCCGGCGCGTTCGAGGCCGCGATCTGCGCTCTCGTGGTGCAGCGCGGCGTCATCCCCCCCACCATGAACCAGTTCACGCCCGATCCGGCGTGCGACCTCGACTCGGCGCCCAACAAGGCGGTGAAGCGCGCGGTCACGGTCGCGTTGTCGAACTCCTTCGGGTTCGGCGGGCACAACGTGACGCTCGCCATTCGGCGGGCGGCGTAGTGGTGGGGGCCACGGACCCCGGCCTCCGGCCGATCGCCGACAAGGTCGAGCGCGGGGAGCGGCTGACCGGCGCCGACGCGCTGACGCTGTTCCAGACGAGTGACCTCCTGACCCTCGGCCGGCTCGCCGACCTGGCGAACCGGCGCCGCAACGGCACCCGGGTCTTTTTCGCCGCCAACCAGCACCTCAACCCGACGAACGTGTGCGTGCTGCGCAACACGTGCGTGTTCTGCTCCTTCGCGCGCATGCCGCAGGAGGAGGGCGCCTACACGCGCAGCCTGGAAGAGGTGTTCGCGGAGGCGGGGGCCGCCCGCGACAATGCGACGCGCGAGTTCCACATTGTCGGCGGCCTGCACCCCAAGCTGCGGCTCTCCTATTACCTCGAGCTGTTCCGCGGGCTGCGGGCGCGCCATCCCGGCGTCCACCTGAAGGCGCTCACCGCGGTGGAGATCGCGCATCTGGCGCGGCTCGAGCGGCTGAGCGTGCGCGAAGTGCTCGTCGCGATGCAAGAGGCGGGTGTCACGAGCCTCCCCGGCGGCGGTGCCGAAGTGTTCAGCCCGGCCGCGCGGGCCACGATCGCCGACAAGAAGCTGTCCGGGGACGAATGGCTGGCGGTGCACCGCGAGGCCCATCGGCTGGGGATGCCGTCGAACTGCACGATGCTGTACGGCCACGTGGAAACGCTGGCGGACCGCGTCGACCACCTGCTCGCGCTGCGGCGGCTCCAAGACGAAACGGGTGGGTTCTTGACCTACATCCCGCTCGCCTATCACCCCGATCACAACGAGCTCGGGGAAGCGTTGGGCCGTACGGGCACGGCGACCTCGGGGTTCGACGACTTGAAGAACATCGCCGTGGGCCGGCTCGTGCTCGACAACATCCCCCACGTGAAGACGCACTGGCCGATGGTGACGCCGTTCGTGTCGCAGGTGGCGTTGGGCTTCGGCTGTGACGACCTCGAGGGGACGGTGGTGTTCGAGCGGGTCTATCACGAGGCGGGCGCCGGCACGCCGATGTGGCTCTCCTATGACGAGGTCGTCTCGCTGATCCGCGGGGCGGGGAAGGAGCCCGCCGAGCGCGACTCCCTCTACGCCGTTCTGCGCACGTTCGAGCACTGGGTCCCCCGCCGCTCGAACGCGCGGCCCGCAGGGCCCGAAGGCCCGAGCTTCCATCTCGAGCCGCGGCGCGAGGCCGCCGCGCGGCGGCGCACGCTCCCTGTGCTGGACGGAGTCGAATGAAGGTCGGGCGGATCGGCTACATCAACTGCTACCCGGTCTACGCCGGGGTAGACCGCGGCATCACACCGCTCGCGGCCGAACTCGTGAGCGGCACGCCGTCGGAGCTGAACGACCTGCTCGCCGCGGGGGCGCTCGACTTGTCCGTGGTGAGCGCGGTGGAATACGCGCGCCACGCGCGCGACTACGTGCTGCTGCCCGACCTCGCGATCTCGTGCGACGGCCCCGTGAAGAGCGTGGTGCTGTTCTCGCGCCGCCCCGCCACGGCGCTCGACCAGGCGACGGTGCTCGTGACCGCATCGTCGCGCACGTCGGTGTGCCTGCTGGAGCTGCTGTGCCGCGACGTGTGGCGCGTGCAGCCCCGCTTCGTCGTGGCGCGCGCCGAAGCGGCCGACTTGGACGCCCTCGCCGGACTGCCGCACGACGCTCTGCTCGTGATCGGCGACCCCGCGCTCTTGCTGGGGGCGCGTCACGCCTACCCGTGGCGCTACGATCTCGGCGCCGCCTGGAAGGAATGGACCAGCCTGCCATTCGTGTTCGCGGTGTGGGCGGCGCGGCGGGACGCCGATCAGCGGGCGGCGGGCCAGGCGCACCGCACGTTGCTCGCCTCGCGCGCCTGGGGGCTCGCGCACCTGGACGAGCTGGCCGCCGCCGCCGCCCAGGCGACGGGCGTGGCGGTGGCGGACTGCCGGGCCTATTTCGCCGGCCTCGACTACGCGCTCGCCGACCGCCACCTCGCCGGGCTGACGGACTTCTTCCGGCGCCTGGCCGCGCGGGGGTTGGTGCCGGATGGGTCACTCCAATTCCTGCAGGTGGCGTGAGTATGGTCGACCGCTCCTCCAGCGCCTTCCGGTCGTATCTCGAGCTGTACGAACGGGCACCCCTGCTCGAGTTGGGGGCGCTCGCCGACCAGGCGCGCTGGCAGCTGCACCCCGAGAACGTCGTCACGTACATCATCGACCGGAACATCAATTACACCAACGTGTGCGTGGCCGACTGCAAGTTCTGCGCGTTCTACCGCCGGCCGAAGCACGCCGAGGGCTACGTGCTGTCGTTCGAGGAGATCGGCCGCAAGATCGACGAGCTCAAGGCGCTCGGCGGCGTGCAGATCCTGATCCAAGGCGGGCACAACCCCTACATCCCGTTCGCGTGGTACCTCGACCTGCTGCGCTACATCAAGCGCCATCATCCGATCCACATCCACGGCTTCTCGCCGTCGGAAGTGGATTTCTTTGCCGGGCGCTTCGGGATGACGATCGACGAGGTGATCCGGGAGCTCGTGCAGGCGGGGCTCGACTCGATCCCGGGCGGCGGCGGCGAGATCCTGGTGCAGGAGGTCCGCGACCGGGTGGCGAAGAAGAAGGCGGGCGCCGATCGCTGGCTCGAGGTGATGGCAACGGCGCACCGGCTCGGCCTGAGGACCTCGGTGACGATGATGTACGGCTTGGGCGAAACCCTCGCCGACCGGATCGAGCACCTGGTCCGGGTGAAGGAGGTGCAGGCGCGCTCGGGGGGCTTTACCGCGTTCATCTGCTGGCCGCTCCAGCCCGAGCACACCGAGCTCGCGCACTTCGCCAAGACCGATGCCGTGACCTATCTGCGGACCCAGGCGATCGCGCGTATCGTGCTCGATAACGTCCCCAATATCCAGGCCTCGTGGGTCACGATGGGCCCGAAGATCGGCCAGATCGCGCTGCGGTTCGGGGCCAACGATTTCGGCTCGCTGATGATGGAGGAGAACGTGGTCTCGGCGGCGGGGACGACCTGGCGCATGACGCTCCCCGAGATGCAGCGCCTCATCGCCGACGCGGGCTACACGCCGCGCCGGCGGCGGCAGGACTACTCGGTCATCGACGAGGCCGCCTGACGTGCCCGATGTGCTGATCCTCGTCGGCTCCGAAAACGACAAATCCCGCATCGAACCCGCCTTCGAGGTGCTCACCGGGGCGGGCGTGAGCTACGAGTTTCACGTGTCCTCGGCGCATCGCCAACCCGATCAGACGGCCGACCTCGTGAAGAATGCCCGCCGCAAGGGGTTCCGGGTCGTCATCGCGGGCGCCGGGCTGTCGGCGGCCCTGCCGGGCTTCGCCGCTTCGCTCACCGACCTCCCGGTGATCGGCGTGCCCTTCGCCGTGGGCGCGCTGCAGGGGTTCGACGCGTTGCTCGCCACCGCGCAGGTGCCGAGCGGCGTGCCGGTGGCGTGCGTCGGGATCGACAACGCGAAGAACGCCGCCCATCTCGCGGTCCGCATCGTCAAGGCGTGAGATGCGGGTCGGCATCGGGTACGATTCGCACCGATTCGCCGACGGCCGCAAGCTGATCCTCGGCGGTGTAGAGATCCGGCACTCGCGCGGGCTCGCCGGCCACTCCGATGCCGACGCCGCCGCGCATGCGCTCACCGACGCCATCCTCGGGGCCGCCGGCCTCGGAGATATCGGCCAATTGTTTCCGCCGAGCGACGCCCGCTGGCGGGACGCCAACTCGCTCGAGCTCTTGGGCAAGGCCTACGAGCGGGTGGTGGCGGCCGGCCATCGGTTCGCGAGCGGCGACCTGACGATCATCGCGGAGCAGCCCCAGCTGGGCCGCTACCTGAACGACATGCGGGAGAAGCTCGCGCGGGCGCTCGGCAGTGCGCCGGCGGCCGTCTCGGTCAAAGCGAAGACGAACGAGGGCATGGGGTGGATCGGGCGGGGGGAGGGGATCGCCGTGATCGCGGTAGCGCTCGTCGAGTAGCGCTCCCGACCCGCGGGCGTGGGGGCGGCGCCCGCGGATCCGAGGAACGCCCCGTGGCACGGTGCGTCGCCGACCCGCTCGGCCGCGCGCTTCGGTGCCGGAGAGACGCGCCATGGCCGACCGCTCGAAGGACACGTCCGGCATCCGCTTCCCCCCGCCGCTGATCTACTTGGGCGTCTTCCTGGCAGGATACGCGCTCGATCGCGTGGCGCCGATGCGCGTCTGGGCGGCGCCCGGCCCGCTGGTCCTGGCGATCAGCTGGGCCCTGATCCTGGGGGCGATTTTCGTGGCGGCGAGCGCCTGGGTTCAGTTCCGTCGGGCGGGCACGACCCCGAACCCGACGCAGCCGACCACGGCGCTCGTGGTGCGGGGCCCGTACCGCTTCACGCGCAACCCGATGTACCTGGGCCTCGCGGCCCTGTATCTCGGGGCCGCGCTGCGCCTGAACTCGCTCTGGCCGCTGGTCCTGTTTCCCGTGGTCATCACGCTCATCGAGTGGCGCGTGATCGCGCGCGAGGAAGCGTACCTGGAGGCGAAGTTCGGGGAGGCGTATCGCGCCTACAAAGCGAGGGTGCGGCGGTGGATCTAACGCCCGACGCGGCGTTCCACCTGGAGCAGTTTCGCGACTACCTGGCGCTCGAAGTCGGGAACAGCGCGAACACGGTCGAGAGCTACGTGCGCGACCTGCGGCGACTCGTGGCGCACGCGACGGCCCGCGGCACCCGGCGGCCCGAGGAGGTCACGGCCACCGCGCTCCGCGAGTTCGTCTACGCGCTCAAGGACCTGGGGCTCGCGCCTGCCACGATCCGCCGCCAAATCTCCGCCGTCCGGACGTACTACCGCTTCCTCCTGGGAGAGGGGCACGCCGCGAGCGACCCGAGCGAGCGGCTCGAGTCACCGCGCCAGTGGCGCAAGCTCCCGAGCGTGCTGACCGTGGCCGAGGTCGATCGGCTGCTCGGGGCGCCGAACACCGACGAGCCCCTCGCCATCCGGGACCGGGCGCTGCTCGAGCTCGCGTACGCGACGGGGGCGCGTGTCTCGGAGCTCGTGGGGCTCGGACTCCAGCACATCCTGTACGAGGACGGCCTGGCCCGCATCTTCGGCAAGGGCGCGAAGGAGCGCCTCGTGCCAGTGGGTCGGCGCGCCCTCGGCGCAGTGGCCCTGTACGTGCGCGAGATCCGGCCCCAGTTCGACGGGGGCGCGGGGCGCGGGGTGCTGTTTCTCAATGCCCGGGGCGGGCCCCTCTCACGCGTCGGCGCGTGGGGCATCATCAAGCGCGCCGCGCGGCAAGCGGGCATCACCAAGCGCGTGACCCCGCACACGCTGCGCCACACGTTCGCCACGCATTTGCTCGAGGGCGGGGCGGACCTGCGGGCCGTCCAGGAGATGCTCGGGCACGTCGACCTGTCCACCACGCAACTCTACACGCACGTGGACCGGGAGTACCTCCGGACCGTGCACAAGAGCTATCATCCCCGGGCGTGAGGGAGAGGAGCGGCACGATGTCGCGGGCCTTTCTGAAGGAGGATGCGGGCGATCGGGGCACTCCGCGCCGCGACTACGGCCTCCCGCCCCGCGGGCACCCGGAATTCGACGCGGCCGCAGCCCAGGCGTTGCTCGAGGCGGCACGCGCCGGGGAGACGGCGAGCGCCGAGCAGGCGACGGGCTACTACTGGGGCGAGCCGAAGCTGCGGCCCCAGGTGGCGCGCCTGCTGGCGGACGCGCGCACCGCGCACGACGAGCGGTTGGTCGAGCTGGCGGAGCGGTTCCTGCGCTGAGGGCCGGGAGCGCGATGGACCGCGTCGTCACCGCCGAGCCCTAGTCCGCGATGCCCGAACTGCCCGACATCGCGCTGTATCGCCATGCGCTCGAGACCCGCCTCCTCGGGGAGCGGCTCGAGCGCGTGCGCCTCGCGAGCCCCTTCTTTGTGCGCACGGCGGACCCCCCGGTGGACGCGCTCGCGGGTCGGCGCGTGGCCGCGGTCCGGCGCTTGGGCAAGCGG
>DATBBW010000135.1:0-2628 GCA_036270795.1 Gemmatimonadales bacterium
GTCGACCGTACCGCCGATTCCGACCCAGCTCCCGGGCCAGGACGTCGGTGAAGGACCGGGCGTTGCGAACGTTGGTGAGCGGGTCGTGGGTCGCCAGGAGCTCGAGTTGCCCGTGGGTGCGCCGCAGCTCGGACAAGCCCGTGATGGCCACCCCGACCACCGCGAGGTAGGCGGCCTCGTTCAGCAGGCGGACCCCGAGCGGCGTGGCGGGTGGCATCTGGTCGATGCCCGTGAGGAACCGGAGCAGCGCGGTGGCGACCGCGAACACGATTCCCCACCACACGCCGTCGTGCCACGCCGCCAACAGCACGGGAATCACGTACAGGATCCCCAACCGCAGCTCGGCGGGCGTGCGCACGTCCAGCACGTACACGCCACCCGTGAGCGCGACCATGCCGCCGAGTCGCAGGATGCGACGCAGCTCGGGATGCAGGGCCACTTAGAAGGGCGGTGCCGCCACGTGGCGAGGATCGTCCAGGAGCAGCGCCGGGAGGGTCTCGCCCGCCGCCACATCGGAGCGCTCTTCTGGTACGATCAGTAGCGCGTTGGCGCGGGCCATGGAGGTGAGGATGCCCGAGCCCTGGGGACCCGTCAAGCGCGCCGTCAACGTCCCCGCGGGACCGCTCGGCTCGACGACGGCGCGCAGGAAGTGCTGCAGCTTCGGGCCCAGCGTGATCGCTTCGGCGACACACACCGGCACCGTGCGGCGGAACGGCAGGCGGTGGCCGAGCATCCGGCGAATCGCCGGGCGCACGAACAGCTCGAAGGTGACCATGGTGCTGACCGGGTTCCCCGGCAGCCCGATCCACGGCGTGGCGCCCAGCACCCCGAATCCCAGCGGGGCCCCCGGACGCATGCGGATGCGCCACAGCTTCATGTCGCAGCCGAGCTCCGTCAGGACGTTGCGCACCAGGTCGTGCTCCCCCACGCTCACGCCGGCGGTGGTGACGAGCAGGTCGGCCCCGTCCCCGCGCGCCCCGGCGAGGTGCTCGCGCAAGCTGTCCTTCGAGTCCCGCGCCACGCCGAGGTCTACCGGGACGCCGCCCGCGCGGCGGATCATCCCGAACAGGGTGTAAGAGTTCGAGGTCGCGATCTTGCGCCCCGCGAGGATCTCCTCCGCGCGGTCGAGGTCGACGATCTCGTCCCCCGATCCCAGGAATGCGACCCGGGGCGCAGGGTGCACGAGCGGCTGGCCGTGCGCGATCGAAGCGAGCACGCCGAGGTGCGCGGGGCCGAGCGGGGTCCCGGCGGCGAGCGCGAGGGCGCCCCGGCGCAGGTCCTCGCCGCGAGAGCGCACATTCTTCCCGGCGTCGCTCCCGGCCACTATCCGCACACGGCCCTGCCGCGGGTCCCCGGGCTCGGTGTCCTCCTGCCGGATGACCGTGTCCGCCCCCGCGGGCAGAGGCCCGCCCGTGAAGATGCGCGTCGCCTGGCCCGGCCCGAGCGGCTGGGTGGGGAGCTGCCCCGCCGCCACCGCCTCGAGCACGGCCAGGGTCACCGGCCGCTCCCGCGTCGCTGAGCGGACGTCGCTGGCGCGCACCGCGTAGCCGTCCATGGCGGAGTTGTCCCAGGGAGGGAGGTCGAGGGGGCTCGTGACGTCCTCGGCGAGGACCAAGTCGAGGGCGTCGCGCAGCGGACGCCGCGCGGCCGGGCGCGGGGCGACATGCTCGAGGATGAGGCAAGCGGCCTCGGTGGGGGTCAGCATCTCAAGGCGCGAGGATCTTGGCCCGATCCCACGCGAGATTGGCGAGCGTCACGAGCCACGCGGTGTCCGAGAAGCGGTACACGGGGAACCCGGCGCGATAACTCGCGTTGTCGGTCACCATCGCGATCCACGTGCCGGGATTGTGGACTGCGGGATCGAACAGGGGCTCCGGGCCGGCCGCGAGGCGATACACCTCAATCTTGGGCAGCGGAGCGCTCTTGAACCCTTCGACCAGGACGATATCGGCCCCGTCGAGATAGCGCCGGGCCAGCGCGAGCGGGTCGGACTCCTGCTCCGTCTTCTCCCACAGCACCCGCTGCCCCGGCCCCTCCATCAGCACCCGCTCGGCCTTGCCCTCGTGCCAGTGCCGCCAGCTGTCTTTCCCCCGCTGGTCGGTGTCGGCGGGGTGCGTTCCGTGCTTGATCGTCATCACGCGGAACTTGCGGCGGGCGAGCTCCGCCGACAGCGCGACCAACAGCGTGGTCTTGCCCGCGCTCTTTCGGCCGATGATCGAGATCATCCGCGTTGCCGCCACACCGCCTCCGCTCGCTCCAAGTCGTCGGGCGTGTTCACGTTCAGGAACAACACCGCCGGGTCCCCGAACGCCCCCACCCGGTCGAGCGGTAGTGTACCGACCTTGACGGCGGCGTGGAAGCCGATGGCCCGGAGGTCGCCGCGGGCGAGCTGCTGTTCGATCGCCGGCCCGCACGCCGGGCCGTACACGGCGCACAAGGGCTCCACGCCGCGGCGGCCGTCACTCACGGGCAAAAAGGCGTCGTACCCGACGGCGCCGTCTGCCAGCGCCCGCAACAGGCCCGCGGCGACGAACGGCATGTCCCAGGCGACGCACAACACGGGCCCGGCCCCCGACACGACCGCGGTGTAAATGCCGCCGAGACTGCCGTAGCCGGGACGCACATCCG
>DATBBW010000136.1:0-20000 GCA_036270795.1 Gemmatimonadales bacterium
TGATCACCGACGCCGTGGTGGCCATCACGGCGAACCCGATTTCCGCCGTCCCGTGCTTCGCCGCCGTATAGTGGTCCTCGCCCCGCTCCACGTGGCGCACGATGTTCTCACGGACCACGATCGCGTCGTCGATCAGGATGCCGATCGCCAGCGAAAGGCCCATCAGGGTCATGATGTTGAGTGTGAACCCGAACGCGTAGATCGCCAGGAACGACGCGATCACCGACACGGGGAGCGTCAGCCCGGTGATCACGGTCGAGCGCCACGAGTTCAGGAACAGGAACACGATGAGCACCGTCAGGAAGGCGCCTTCAAGCAGCGTCTTCTGGACGTCGTCCACCGAGTTGCGGATCCAGGTCGAGTTGTCCTGCACCGCCGCGAGGCTCACCCCATGCGGCAGCGTGCGGTTCAGGTCCGCCATGACCTCCCTGACCCCGTCCGCGACCACTACCGTGTTGGCGCCGGCCGTCTTGCGCACCTCGAGCGCCACGGCGCGCTCGCCGTTCACGAAGGCGGCGTCGCGCTCCTCCTCCTGCGCGTCCTCAATGCGGGCGATCTGCGCGAGGCGCACTGGGATCCCCCCCCGCGTCACGACGATGAGCTTGGCGAAGTCCCGGGGGTCGCGGATCTTGCCCGCCACACGCACCAGCTGCTCCGCGTTCCCTTGCTCCAGCCGACCGGCGGGCACGTCGCCGTTCTCCCGTTCCACGGCGCGGGTCACCATGTCCGGGGAGACGCCCAACGCGTTCATGCGGTCGGGCTGCAGCAGCACATGGATCTCGCGCTTCAACCCCCCGACCAGGGTGACGCTGCCGACGCCCGATTTGTTCTCGATGCGCCGGCTCACGACTTCGTCGGCGAGTCGCGTGAGGTCGCGGAGCGCCCAGGCCTGGCCGCGCAGCGACAACACGAAGATCGGCTGGTCGGACGGGTTGGCCCGCGAGATGACCGGTGGGTCGATGTCCTTGGGCAGATCCTGGCGGATCGCGTCGATCTTTGCTCGGACGTCCGCCTGGGCGTCCATCACCTTGGTTCCGAGGTTGAATTGGACGACGATGGTCGAAAACCCTTCCGTCGACGTCGATTGGATCTGCTTCACGCCCTCGACGGTGTTGACCTGCTCCTCGATCTTCTTCGAGACCTCGCGCTCCACCGACTCGGGGCTCGCCCCCGTGTAGCGGGTCTGGATCACGAGGAAGGGAAACTCCACGTCTGGGAACTGATCGATGTTCAGGCGCCGGTAGGAGAACGCGCCCAGCACCACGAGCGCCAGCATCATCATGGTCGCGAAGACCGGGCGCTTGATGGAGAGATCGCTCAGGAACACGGCTTAGCCCTCCCCGCCGGCGATGGTGACCGGCTGTCCCACCTCGAGCCCACTCGCCGGACCGATGATCACGAGCTCTCCACCGGCGAGGCCGGCGGTGATCTCCACGAGCGATGCCTGCTCGTCCGTCGTCCCGGGCGTCACGGCACGACGCGCGATGCGACCCGCATCGACCACGAGGACGTACGCTTTCCCGTCGGGATCCTTGCGGAGCGCACTTTGGGGGACCGCGACGGCACCCTTGACCTGCCGCAGCGCGATCCGCCCGGAGGCGAACAGCCCGCCCACCAGCCGGGCGCCCCGGTTCGGGACGGTCACATACAGCTTGACCTGGCGCGTGGCCGGATCCGCCGTGGCGTTGACGCGTGAGACGCGCCCACCGAGCCCGGCGTCCGTCACGCCGGTCACCGCGAGCACCACAGGCGCCCCCACGTGCACGTTCCCGATGTACTCGCTCGGCACGGTCGCCTCGAACTCGAGCTCTGCCGTGTTGACGAGCTCGAACAGGAGGTCGCCGTCCTTCACCCGATTGCCCGAATCGACGGCGCGCTGGCTGATGACGCCGCTCACGGGTGCGCGCACCGTGGTCTCGTCGAGCCGCTTCTTGGCCTCCGCCGCGGTGGCTTCGGCCGCGCGGAGAGTCACCTCGGCGGTCTCGACGTCCTGCGCGGAGACGGCGCCCTCCTTGAAGAGGTTTTGCATGCGCTCGTAGTCCGAGGTCGCTTTATGGCGCTGCGCGTCGGCCGACAGGGCGGCTGGCGCGACGGCGCTGGTACGGAAGCGGGCGAGCACCTCGCCCTGACGCACCGCCGCGCCTTCCTTCACGTAGACCTGCTCCACGACCTCGGCGATCGGCGACGCGATGCGCACCTCGAGCGACGGCTTCAGCGTGCCTGAGACCGGCACTCCGGCGATCAGGTCCGCCCGCGCGACGCGGGCCACGTCGCTCGCGCCCAAGACGGCCGTGCGGGCCGAGTCCACCGGTGCGCGCGTTGCCGCCCCGGCCCGCTCGCCGCGGCGCGCGGCGAGTACCCCGATGAGCGCCACACCCAAGAGCGCGCCCACGATGATGTACCGCTTCATGGCTGTGCTTCCTTTGCGTTGAGGACCTGAGCCACCTGCTCAATCGGGCGCTGGACCACCGGGACGGGCCGGCCCAGGGCGCGTTCGAGCTGCGCCAGCGCCACGAAGTAGTCGCGTGTCGCCTGGACTTCGTTCACTTGTGCCTGCTGCGCGGCCAGGCGCGCGTCCGACACGTCAAGCTGCGTCGCCATCCCATTCGCGTAGCGCACGCCCGCGAGGTACTGCGCCCGCTGACCCTGGCGCACCGTCTCGCGCCGCGCCACCAACAGCGCCCGCGTGCGCGCCACCTCGGCGGTCGCCTGCGCGACGTCCAGCTCCACCTGGCGGCGCTGCCGGTCCCGCTGCGCCTGGGCCCGCAGCAGCGCGGCGCGCGCCTGGTCGACCGATCCCGAGGTCTTGAAGCCATCGAAAATCGGGAAGGAGAGCTTCACCTCGCCGTTCCAGCCGCGGCGGAACACGTCGCCGCTGCCCGGAAACACCGTCTGCGGGAACGCCTGTTCGTTGTAGGTGGTCGTGACCCGGAGCGTGGGCCAGCGATCCGCCCGCGCGACCGTCAGGAGCTCCTGCTGCTGGGTCACCATGAGCTCCGCCGCGGTGAGGGCCGGCCGGTTGGGGCCGCTGAGTGAGTCCGTGGCGAGCACCGGGATCGTCGCGTCGGGGGACTCAAGCGTCGTCTCCAGCAGCAGCCGCTGCTCGGCGGGGACGTTGAGGAGGCGCTTCACGTCGAGCAGCGCGAGGTCGTAGGCGTTGCGGGCCTGGACCACGGCCGGCTCCTGGTTGGCCGCGTCCACCTCGGCGCGCAGCAAATCGTACTCGGCGCGGGTGCCTGCCTGTCGGAATAGTTGCACTTGGTGCAGTTGCCGACGCGCCTGCTCGAGATTGTCGCCCGCGATCCCGAGCAGCCGACCCTGGAGCACCGCGTTCCAATACGCCTGCTTCACCTGATAGGTGACGTCAGCGACGGTCTCGGCCTGATTGAGCGTGGCGATCTGGCGCCCCGAGCGCGCCGCCGAGAGGCCGGCCCCTAACTTGCCGCCTTCCCAGAGAACCTGGGTCACCTGCAATTGCAGGTTCCAGGTGTTGGGCGCCCCGAACGGCGTGTTCTGGAACAGCTTGCCGAACGAGCTCGTGTCGGACCCGCCGATGCCCTGATAGATCGACGCGAACTGGCGGGTGTACACGACCGACCCGGTGATCAGCGGCAACGCTCCCGAGAGCGCTTCGCGTACCTGGCCGCTGGCGTCGATCACATCGGCGCGGGCGAGCCGCATGGCGGTGCCCTCGTCGAGCGCGCGGCGCACAGCGGCGTCGAGGGTCAAACGCAGGGTATCGCCCGGCGTTTGCGTGACGGCGGCTGGGGCCGCGAGGAGCGCCCACACCGCGGCGACCACGATCCGTCTCATTTCGCCTCCTTGCCGCGCGGCGCCAGCCCCTCCACTACGAGGCTGAGTCGCTTGCGGATTTCGGCCTTCAGCGGGAACGGCGGCTGCGGGGGCTCGAGCCACATCATGATCGTGCTGTGGTACACGTCGGCGAGCACCCGATGGACGCTCGCGGGATCGACGTCGCGCCGCAGTTCCCCCGTGGCCTGCAACTGACGCACCACGTGCTCCCCCAACTCGTCCCAGCGCCGACAGGTCTCGTCGGTCGGATCGTGGGCGCAGCGGGTCCACTCCATGAGCAAGTGCTTCGAGAGTTTTCGGTCCTCTTCGTAGAAGGTCGCGAACTCGATGAACACGTCGAGCACTTTGTGCCACGCCGGGAGTCCCTTGGCCAGGATCGCGCCGAGCCGCTGTTCGGCGTCGGCCACCCACTGCAACGAGAGGTGGCCGAACACGGCTTCTTTGCGCGGGAAGTAGTTGAAGAACGTGCCCTTGGCGACGTCGGCCTTCTCGCAGATCTCTTCGACCGTGGTGGCATCGACGCCGCGCTTGCGGAAGAGCTGGAACGCGGCATGCACGATCCGCTCCTTGGTCTCCTCCTTCTTGCGTTCGCGGCGGGAAACCTCAAGCTCTGGCATCAGTTAGCACCTGGACGGAGTCTAATCATGACTACGGTCATTATTGAAGCGAGAACAATATTGGCTGGCATGCCATACGTCAAGGCCGCCGGGCAAGTTCCAATCGCCAGAACGAAACGGCAGCGAAAGCGCGTTGAGGGAGGGGACACGCGCCGACCCGGTGCCCGCCGTGTGTGCGGACGACACAGACGAGCGGCACCGACCGGCGCGCTGGTCGGTGGAGGAGATGGCGCAGCGTTGGTGGCCCGCAGGGCGGTCGGCAGGGCCGCCGCTGGGCGACCTAGTACGTCACGCTCCGCCGGACGGCGAGTCCCCAGCGGCTCCCGACGATCCCCGCCCCAAACCGGTACCCCACGGCGAACTCGCCGACGTCCCCGCGGATGGCGCGCGTCGGGCCGATACGCAGCGCGACCCCGATGTCGCCCCCCAGCCGCGCGGTCTCGTCCGGATACCAGGCCCCCCCGTAGTCCAAGAACGGCGCCACCCCCACGCCGACCAGACTCCAGAGCTCGTCGGCCACGAGCACCCGATCTTCCACGGCCAGCCACACCATGCGGGTGCCCGTGAACGCGTGGATCCCGAACAGGCGTGGTCCCTTCCGGGCGACCCACAGATCGAACGGCGCGTCGGGGGCCGGTCGGCGGAGCCGGGCCCCCTCGAGGTGGACGACGAGCGTCTGGCCGGGGAGGTTCTGGCTCGCCACGGTGAGCGCGCCCGAGACGCGACCCGAATCGGGCGTCCCGGTCGTGAACACGCCGTTCCCCGCCCCGCTCAGCACGGCGAACCCGCCGCGCCACGCCCCAGAGACCTGCGCGCTCACCTCGGGGCCGAGGCCCGCGCGATCGGCGGCGTAGCCCCACGCGTGCGGCGCCGCCCACACCCCGATGTGCAAGAGCTGCGAGATGTCCACATCCTCGCGTCGCGCGTAGGAGTTGAACCGCTCCAGCACTTGGTAGCGCACGTGGCCGACGTCGAGGCCCCCGCCGATCGTCCCGAACACCGAGCGCGGAACTGCGGCCGTCGGGACATTGGGTGCGAAGTCTTCGCGTCGCCATTGCGCGCCGAGCCACAGCCGCACGTAGTCGCGGCTGGTCGCGTGCGTGGCGACGCCACCGGCGATCCCGAAGCGCAGCGCGCGGTGGGCCAGGCTATCGCTGAGCACGCCATCCCGGAACACGAGCACGCGCTCGGAAGCCGCCTCGCCGGTGGTGGTGAAGGCACGTGGCGTGCCCGTCTCGTAAAACGGTACGCCCGCGAACCAGTCGCCGCGTTTGCCGTCCGACTTGTCGCTGTAGAGCCCCTGGAGCCGGGCCCGGCGCGAGACGAAGTGGGAGTTCACGTAGCCCAAGTCGAAGCTCGACCGGTCGGGCGTCCGGTTGTGCACAGCCGTCAACGCGGTGGCGGTACCGAGCAGGTTCTGTTCAACCATCCCGAAGAGCCAGGTGGCATCGCCCCCGGCCGTCGAGTAGCTCAGCTGCGGCTGGGTGCTCCAACCGTCCGTCGTCGCCACCTGCAGCGCGAGGCGGCCGTGGACGCGCGTCGTGTCGATGCGCACGCGGCTGAACACTCCGAGCAGCCGCAGCGCGCGCTCGCTCTCGGCGACCCGCGCAGAGTCGTAGCGGTCGCCGGGGTTGACGAGGAGCACGCGCCTGATCACCGACGCGCGGGTGGTCACGTGGAGCGCGTTCGCCAACCGTGCGACAAAGCCCGGCGCATGGTCCGCCGGATCAAACACGCTGTGGTTGAGGACGATGATGGTATCGAGTGTGGCGGCCGGCTGCTGCGCAGCCTGGCCGGACCGCGGGGCGGCGAGCCAGACCAGCGCGAGACCGAGGGTCCGGCCGCCCGCGCGCCGCAGCGCCCTACTTGACCAGGTCAATGCGCTGATGCAGCGCGTACGTCACGGGGCGCGCGGGACCGGTCCATTCCGTGAAATACAGCGTCGCGTCAATCCGGCCGACGATCTGGCGGAGCCCGCGCGTCGCCAATACGAAGGTGCCGCGCACCGAGTCGGGCTTGAGGGGGCGGCAGAAGCAGGTGACGGTAGCATACGCGGGGATCGTGGCGGAGGGAGGCCCGAGCGCGTACGGGACGCTTTGCCGCAGCGCCCGCAGATGGCGGAGGTCAAGGCCGAGCGCGAGCTCGTACTCACCGCCGTCCCCCCACTCGGACGTGAAGTCGTAGTGTGCGAGCCCCACGTCCGTGCCCCCGTGTGTCGTGTCGATCGTCATCCGCACCAGCGTGACGTGGGGATCGGGCTGAACCACGAGCCGGCCATGCCATTCCCAGCGGGCGAGACTCTGGCGCCCGAGCGAATCGCCCGGGCGGGAGGTCGGGTCGCACGCCACGCAGCCGAGCAACAGCAGGAGGACCGGGGCCCCGCGGCGGCCGCGCTGCCACACCAAGCGGGCCCACGACCGCGCGGCGCCCCCGCTCGGTCGCCGTACCCTCATCAATGCGTCATCTCCGCTCCCGGTCGTGCGACAGCTCACTCGAACCCCCGGCGGACCGCTGCTGGCGCGGCTGACCCGGCGGCGCGGTGCGCCACCCTCAGCCGCGTGCGACTCCTTCAGGGAATTTAGACGACGGCACGACTGACCGGGGGGGCGGGTCGCGACGGGGACCGCGCGCGGTGGCGGCCGCGGCGCGTCAGTACTGCCCCAGGTAGCGATCCAGCTCCCAGGCGCTGACCTGTCCGATCGACTCCTGCCATTCCTCGCGCTTCGCCTCGACGAAGCGCTCGTAGATGTGGGGCCCGAGCGCATCGCGGACGACGTCGTCCTTCTCGAGCACCTCGAGCGCTTCGTGCAGATCGCGTGGCAGCTCGTCGATCCGGTACCGACGCCGCTCGCGGAAGCTCATGGTAAAGATGTTCTTGTTCACGGGGTCGGGTGGCACCAGCTTCCGCTCGATCCCGTCCAGCCCCGCGGCGAGTTGCACCGCGAGCGCCAGGTAGGGGTTGGCGGACGGATCGGGCATGCGCAGCTCACACCGCGTGCCGATGCCGCGGCGATGGGGGATGCGGATCAGGGGCGAGCGATTGCGCATCGACCACGCCACGTTGGTGGGGGCCTCAAAGCCGGGGACCAGGCGTTTGTAGCTGTTCACGAGGGGGTTCGTCACCGCGCAGAATCCCCGGGCATGGCGCAACAGCCCCGCCACGTAGTGCAGCGCCGTGTCCGACAACTCCCAGTTTCCCTTGGGATCGTGGAACGCGTTCTTCCCATGCTTGAACAACGACTGGTGGGTGTGCATGCCCGAGCCGTTCTGGCCGAAGATCGGCTTAGGCATGAACGTCGCGAGAAACCCGTGGCGATAGGCGACGTTGCGGACGATGAAACGGAACGTGGCGAGGTTGTCGGCCGTCTCGCGGGCCGCGGTGTAGCGGAAATCGATCTCGTGCTGGCCCGGGGCTACTTCGTGGTGCCCGGCCTCGACCTCGAACCCCATCGACACCAGGTCCTTGATGATGAGGCGTCGGATCTCCTCGGCCTTGTCGACCGGGGTCTGGTCGAAGTAGCCGCCCTTATCGTGCGTCAGGGTCGTGGGGTCGCCGCCCGCGTCGAGTTGGAAGATGAAGAACTCGGCCTCGACGCCGGCCATCATTTCGTAGCCCAGCGCCTCCGCCCGGGCGATCTGTCGCCCAAGGGCCTGTCGCGTGCACCCCGCGAACGCCGAGCCGTCCGGGTTGTAGATGTCGCAGATCAAACGGGCCACCCGACCGCCCTCATCGTCGTAGGGGAGGACCCGGAACGTCGTCAGATCCGGCCGCAGCATCATGTCCGACTCCTCGATCCGGACGAACCCTTCGATCGACGAGCCATCGAACATGATGTCGCCCTCCAGCGCCTTGGCGAACTGGCTCTCGGGCACCTCGACGTTCTTGTTGATGCCGAGGATGTCGGTGAACTGGAGGCGCAGAAAGTTGACGCCCTGTTTCTTGCACAGCTCCAGGATCTCGCGCTTGGAGGCGAGGGCCCGCTTGGCGGTGGTGGCCATGGCTGTCATGACGGAGGAGAGGTGGTGCGTCACCGACGGTCGAAGACGGTCAAGCGCGGCACACCCGCCGCTCTCGACCGTCTTCCACCGCCCCAGCGCGACGCCCGCTCAGACGTCGTAGTACAAGAAGAACTCGTACGGATGGGGCCGCAACGCGACCGGATCGACTTCCTTGGCACGCTTATACGCCAGCCACGTCTCGATCAGATCCGGCGTGAACACGCCCCCTTGGAGCAGGAAGTCCTGGTCCGCCTCCAGCGCCGCCAGCGATTCCGTGAGCGATCCCGGAGTGTTCCGCACGTGCTGGCGCTCCGCAGGCTCCAGCTCGTAGAGGTCCACATCCATCGGCGCGGGCGGCTCGATCTTGTTCTTCACGCCGTCGAGGCCCGCCATCAGCAGCGCGGCGAAGGTGAGGTACGGATTGCTCGCGGGATCGGGCGCCCGGAACTCGATGCGCTTCGCTTTGGGAGACTTGGAATAGACCGGGATGCGGCAGATCGCCGACCGGTTGCGCTGCGAGTAGATCAAATTAATCGGCGCCTCGTACCCCGGCACCAAGCGGCGGTAGCTGTTCGTGGTCGGCGCCGCGAACGCGAGCAGCGCGGCGGCGTGCTTGATCAACCCACCGATGTAGAAACGCGCCGTCTCCGAAATCAGCGCGTAGCCGTTGGCGTCGAAGAAGAGATTCTTCCCATCCTTCCACAGGCTCATGTGCACGTGCATCCCCGAGCCGTTGTCGCCGAACAGCGGCTTGGGCATGAAGGTCGCCGTGTAGCCGTGCTGGTGGCACACGTTCTTCACGATGTACTTGTACATCATCATCTGGTCGGCCATGCGGGAGAGGGTCGTGAACCGCATGTCGATCTCCGTCTGCCCCGCCGTGCCCACCTCATGATGATGGACCTCGACGTCGATCCCCGAGGCGATCAGCGCCAGCATGATCTTGGAGCGCAGATCCTGGAGCCGGTCCACCGGGGGCACGGGGAAGTAGCCCTCCTTGTGCCGCGGCCGGTGGCCCTGGTTCGGCACGCCACCATTGGCGCCCGAGTTCCAGATGCCTTCCTCGGAGTCGATGTGGTAGTAGCCCTCGTGCGCATTCTGGTCGAACCGCACCGAGTTGAAGATGTAGAACTCGGCTTCGGGGCCGTAGTAGGCCGTGGTCGCGATGCCCGTCTTCACGAGGTACTGCTCCGCCTTATTCGCGACGTGCCGCGGGTCACGCGAATAGCGCGCGCCCGTCACGGGGTCGACGACGTCGCAGGTCAGCGACAACGTCGGCACTTCGAGGCACGGATCCACGAACGCGCTCGCCGGGTCCGGCATGAGCAGCATGTCGCTCTCGTTGATCGCTTGAAAGCCACGGATCGACGAGCCGTCGAACCCGATGCCGTCCCGGAACAACTCGTCGGTGAGTTCCTTCAGGGGCAGCGAAAAATGCTGCCAGGTCCCGGGCAGGTCGGTGAACTTCACGTCCACCACCTGCACCCCGGCATCCTTCGCCCTGCGAATCACGTCGCCGGGGGTGGCGCTCGGCGCGGGCTTCGCCCCTGGGGGTGTGGTCGTCGGCTGCACCGTCGCGGTCATGGCGTCGTCTCCTGGGCGGTTCGCTCGGGGATCAGGTGCACGCACGGTTGATGCCACGTCCCGCCGCCACGCGGCACCGGGCGGCCCGTAGCGGGGGCTCGGCGAGGGCGGCAGTAGGGGCGAGCGCGAGCACCGCGGAACCTATCCCCGGTGTTGCTCGGCGTCAACCATTCCGTGTCAAGGCTGCCACATTTGAGCGAGCGAATTGCCCCTCCCGGCGGGGGACTCGCTACCACATGTCCGCAGAATTTTGCACATCATGCACATTTATCCACACACACGATCAGCCGTCCAGCGCCGCCACGAAGTGCCACAGCTCCACCGCCGAAAACTCTGCGAACCGCTCCTGCACTTCGCGCTCGGAGAGCTCGAGGAAGATCCAGCTCGTGGTGCGGTGGCGCTCCCCGTTGACAAAGTGCAGCCGCCCGCGCACCGCGCCGGCGCCCACATCGGCGTCGGGCTGCATCTCGATGAAGACCTCCCAGCGTTCATCGCCGCGCTTCAGCTCGCCCATGTGCTTGGCGCGGTCCTGGCCCGGGAACGCGGCGTTCATATCGTACACTATGCGCTCCCGCGTCTATTCCTGCCAGTTAGATTCTTGCCTGCGATGACATGTCACACGTGCGGCGCCGCGCTCGCCCCGACGGCGCGATTCTGTCACAAGTGCGGGGCGACCGCGTCCCGCACGCCGGCGCCCAGCTGGCGCGGCGGCCTACCTTGGGGGATCGCCGGAGCCGCGGTCGGCGCGCTCGTCACGCTAGTGGTGCTGCGCGGAGCCGGCCGCGGCGACCCGGTCGGCGCCAGCCTAGGTGGGGCGCGGGAGGAGCTGGGGGGCGCGACACCTACGCCGGACATCCCCAGTGGAGCCGCCGCGATCGACATCAGTCAGATGTCCCCCGAAGCGCGTGCCGCTCGGCTCTACAACCGTATCATGACGCTGCATTCCCAGGGACAGGCCGACAGCGTGCAGTTCTTCCTGCCGATGGCGCTCGCGGCGTACGGCATGCTGCCGGCACTCGACCTGGACGCCCGCTACCACATCGGCGTGCTCGACCTGACGAGCGGCAATGCCCGCGCGGCGCTGGCCCAGGCGGACACGATCCGGCGCGCCGTCCCCCACCATCTGTTCGGGTTCATGCTGCGCGCCCGTGCGCTCGAGCTCGCCCGCGATACCGCCGGCGCCCGCCGGGCGTACGGCGACTTCCTCAGGTACCGGGCGGAGGAGCGCCGGCGCGACCGGCCCGAGTACAGCGAGCATGCCGAGTCCCTGGAGGCGTTCGGTGCGCAAGCGACCCAGGTTACCGGCGGGAAGTCCCGTGCCCGCTAAGCCGACGCGCACCATCCATCTCGCGCACAGCCCCGATGCCGACGACGCGTTCATGTTCTGGGCGCTCGCGGCGGGGAAGATCGACACGGGCGAGCGCCGGTACGTGCACGAGCTCGCCGACATCGAATCGTTGAACCGACGGGCGCTCCACGGCGAGCTCGAAGTGACTGCGGTGTCGCTGCACGCCTATGCCTACCTCGCCGACCGCTACGCCCTCTTGGCCCACGGGGCGAGTTTCGGCGACGGCTATGGGCCGCGCGTCGTGGCCCGCGCGCCGCGGCCCCAGGATCCCCGGGCCGCCCTGGCCCGTCCCGGCACGATCATCGCCGTGCCGGGTGAGCTGACGACCGCGTTTCTCGCACTCAAGCTGTATCAGCCGGCCGTGCACCACGCGGTCGTCCCGTTCGACGCGATCGAGGACTACGTGGCGGGCGGCCAGGCCGATGCCGGCCTGTTGATCCACGAAGGGCAGCTCACCTACGCGGATCGCGGACTCCATCTGTGGACGGATCTGGGCGAGTGGTGGCACGCCGAGACGGGGTTGCCGCTGCCGCTCGGCGGCAACGCGGTGCGCCGCGATCTGGGCACCGCCCTGATGCGCGCCATCGCGCGGGACCTGAAGGCGAGCATCGAGTACGGCTTGGCGCACCGCCAGGAGGCGCTCGCCCACGCGCGGGCGTTCAACCGCGGGTTGGACGACGCTCGCACCGACCGGTTCGTGAGCATGTACGTGAACGCCTACACCGTGGACTACGGCGCGACGGGGCGGCGGGCGGTGGACGCCTTGATCGCGCGCGCCCACCAGGCGGGGCTGCTGCCGAGCCCGGTCGTCGTCACGTTCGTCGCCGCCGACCCCTAAGGCGCGGACCGAGGGCTATCCAGACAGACCCCGCCACCCCATTTTCCGGGGAATCACCGAAGGAGTGCAGCGTGGCCGACACGACGGGACCCGTCCAGGTACTGGTCGTCGATGACGAGGAGCCCATCCGGAACGCGCTCAAGAAGTTCCTGGTGCAACAGCAGTTCGAAGTGTATGCCGCCGCGTCGGGCGAGGACGCGCTGCAACAGTTGCGCCGCCACCGCATCGCCCTGATGCTGTGCGACATTCGCATGCCCGGCACGAGCGGGGTCGACCTGGTCCCCCAGGCCATCGAGGTCGAGCCCGATCTGGCGATCCTGATGCTCACGGCCGTCAACGACGCCACGAGTGCCGCCCTGTGCATGCAGCGCGGCGCGATGGACTACCTCACGAAGCCGATCGAGCTCGCCGACTTGGGGCGGGCCGTCCAGCGGGCCCTCAAGCGCCGCGAGATGCTGCTCGAGCACCGCCAGCTGAACCAATGGCTCAAAGAAGAGGTCACGACGCGCACCGCCGAGCTGCAGCGCGAGCGCCAGAAGCTGGAGCGGATCTCGGTGGCGACGCTCGAAGCCCTGGTGAACGCGCTCGAAGCGAAAGATCCCTACATGCGGGGGCACTCGGCCCGCGTCGCCGATCTGTCGGCCACGATCGCCCACCAGCTGGGGCTGCCGGAGGAGAAGGTGGAAGAAGTCCGCGTCGCCGGCCGGCTGCACGACGTCGGCAAAATCGGCACACGGGAGGCCGTGCTCAACAAGCAGGGGGCGCTGACGCCCGACGAATTTGAGCACGTGAAGCAGCACGTCGTCATCGGGTCGCAAATCCTGTCTCCCCTCGCCCACCTCGGCGCCATCATCCCGGCAGTGCGCGGACACCACGAGCGCTGGGATGGCACGGGGTACCCGGACGGTCTGCGGGGCGAGGAGATCCCCATCGCCGGCCGGATCATCGGCGCCGCGGAGGTGTTCGACGCTCTGAGCACCTCCCGCGCCTATCAGGAGAAGATGAGCCCCGAGCAGGCCACGGCGCGCATGGCCGAGCTCTCGGGCACGGTGATCGACCCCACCGTGTACGACGCGCTGGCCCAGGTCGTGGCCCGGCGCCACACGCTGGTGTTCCTGGACGAGGGCGGCGGCATCAGCGACTGACCGCCTCCCCACCCGCCTGTGCTGATCGCCGTGACCGGAGCGACGGGGTTCGTCGGACGCCACATCGCGGCCCTGCTCCCCGGCCGAGGCCATCGGTTGCGCGCGCTGGTGCGCCCTCGGACGCGCACGCGCCCGTCGGTCGGGCCGGCCCTCGAGCTCGTGCCTGGCGAGCTCGCCGACTCCGGCGCCCTCGCCGCCCTCGTCCAGGGTGCGGACGCGGTGATCCACCTCGTCGGAATCATTGTGGAAGCGGGCCCCGCCACCTTCGGCGCGGTGCACGTCGAAGGGACGCGCCGGCTGCTGGCGGCGGCCGTCCACGCGGGCGTCGGGCGCTTCGTGCACATGAGCGCCATCGGGGCGCGCGCCGAGCCCGGCGCGACGCCTTACCACCGCACCAAGTGGCAGGCCGAAGAGTTGGTGCGTGGCTCGGGGCTGTGCTCCGCGGTGTTTCGCCCGTCGCTCATTAGCGGGCCGGAGAGTGCCCCGATTCGGGCTATCGCCCGGCTGCACCGCTGGTCCCCGGTGGTCCCCATCTTCGGGGACGGCCGCTTTTCCACGCAACCCGTGTGGATCGGCGATGTCGCGCTCGCATTTGCTCGGGCCGTGGAAGACAGCGCGCTCGTTGGCGTCTTCGAACTGGGCGGCCCCGCGGTGCTCACCTACGAGGACCTGGTGCGCGCCGTCGGCCGGGCGAGCGGCCACCCCCGCCCCGTCGTCCACGTGCCGCTCGCCGTGACGCGGGCGGCGGCGGCTGCTTTCGACTGGCTCGGCGCTCGGGCCCCCCTCACGAGCGACCAGCTCCAGATGCTGGTGGAGGGGAGCGCTACGCCTGCCAACGCCCTCCGGTCGGTGTTCGGAATCCGGCCGCTGAGCTTCGAGGCGGGGCTGGCGCGCTACCTCGGGCCGGCGGGATGAGCCGCGCCGGGTCCCCGAGCGCTCGACGCGCCGGACGGCTCTGGTGGGCCGTTGTGTTCGCGCTCTTTCCGGTGGGCCTGGCGTCGCAGGGCGCGCCCCCCGACTCGGTCGTCTTCCTCCTCGCCGCCACGAGCCACTTCGAGGTCACGACCGGGAAGGCCGGCCTGCTCGGGTTCGCGGGCCACGACCACCGTATCCGCGCCCGCGCCGTTGCGGGTCACATCGTGTACCGTCCGGGCGCCCCGACGACCTCGCGGGTGGAAATCGTCGTCCCCGCCGACAGCCTCGAGGTGCTCACCCCCGCCGACACCGCCGAGATTCGCCAAGTCACCGCGGCGCTGCAAGCCGACGTACTGCACGTGGCGCGCTACCCCGAGATCCGGTTCGTGTCCACGGCGATGACGCCCACACCGGACGGGCTCCGCGTCCAGGGCGCGCTCACGCTTGCCGGGGAGACCCGGGACGTGAGCGTGGCGGTCGCTCTCACGGTCAGCGGTGACACGCTCCGGGCCACCGGGACCTTCCCTGTGCGGCAGACCGACTTCGGGATCACGCCGTATCGCGGAGGCCCGGCGGGCACCGTACGGGTGGCGGATCGAGTGACGATCGAGTTCGAGGCACTGGGCATCGCCCAGGGGAGGCCCCAATAAAAAGCAAACCCGGGGCTTACTGCTCCCCGGGTTTGTGGCCGGGCGAAGTGGCCGTCACACTTCGACCGCGACCCAGCTTGATACCCTGCTCGTACGGTGCGACTCGATCCCGTGTTTCAAGCGTCCACCGCCGCCGCTCGTCGTTCCCCACCACCGCACCCTCTTAGACGCGGGCCTCCGGCGATTGGTTGCACGCGTCTCGGCCCCCTGTCCCACACTGTGACTGTCCGAGGAGGCCGCCGTGTGACGGGCATCACGCCCGAGCACTCGCCCACTAATCCGGCGAAAAGCCCTAAAACCCGAAAACTGCGGCCTAACGCGCTCGCTCTGGAAACGCTATGTTGTGAGCCTGCTGGACCTTGCAACGAGGCACAGGGACTGCTTTAGCGGGGGCGGCACTAGCCCGGTTCACTTGGAGACAACCTGATGCCGGTTTCACGCACCAAGCTCGCGTCGCTGCCTCACGCGGTCTTCCTCCAGAGAGTCTCGAACCATGCGTCGCCGACCTCGCTCGAGGCACGGCTCGGCCAGGGGTCGTTCCTGGCGCTGCGCCTGGTGGACCTCCTGGCGTCAGATCGGGGGCAAGTGTCGGCGGACGCCTTCCACTATCAATGGGTGGCCACCGACCGGTTCTGTCGCGAGCTCCGCGCCACGTCGGCCGAGGGCGCGCACATCCACGGCATCTCGGTGAGCGCCGCCGACGCCTACCGGCTGAACGAAATCCGCCTGATCACGCCGGCGCTGTTCGCATATGCGCACTTCCTCGAAGATGAGCTGCGCCTCGAGGAGGCGCTCGACGTGCTCGCGACGCTGCTCGACATTGGCGGCAACCAGCCGGTGCCGGCCGACGGCGTGGCGGCCCAGCTCCGGGTGGGGCGCGTGAACCGGAAGCTGAACCGGTTCGACGACGCCGAGGCGGCCTACACGACCGCGGGGGAACTGGCAGCCGCCCACGGCGACCGCTACTCGGAGTTGCTCAGCCTGATCGGCCGGGCCAACTCACTGATCGGCCGTGGCAACCTCGCGGAGGCCGAGCGGGCCCTGCGGAGCATCCTGGCGGACGCCCGCAGCGCGGGTCTGCGGGATGCGGAGGCACGCGCCGAGCACGGCATCGGGGTCACGCTCGGTTACCGGGGCCAGCCCGACGAGGCGGTGGCGTACTTCTGGCGCGCCTTCGAGCGGTACGAAGACGAGGACTCGCAGCTGCGCGCACTGGGCGACGTGGGGCAGACCCTGCTCGTGGTCGGGAACGCGGTCGCGGCGGAGCACGCCTTGACAGAGGTGGTGCGGCGCGGCGGCACCCGCGAGGCCACCACCAACGCCATGATCGAACTGATGCATTGCGCGTCGTTCCGGCGCGATCGGGTGGGCTTCGCCCGCTGGCGCGAGCGCAGTGAAACGCGGCTGCCCCACATGCCGCCGAACATCCGGGCCGACTTCTATCTCAAGCAAGCGATCGGACAGGCGCGGTTCGGCCAGTACCAGCGCGCGGAAGGGCTGCTCGACAAGGCGCTCGAAGTGGCGAGCGCCGTCGGGTTGCACGAAATGGAGTTCCGGATCGAGCGCATCAAACACGGGCTCGATGCGTGCGCGCAACAGCTCGCGGCGGAGCCGCCGGCGACGACCGAGCCCGTGTTCGACACCGAAGAGCTGCGCGAGGTCTCGGCCTCGCTCGCCCAGCTCGTCGGAGCGTGACGCTCGCTACTTACAGGTGTTGCTGTTGTTGTAATCGCAGGGGGTACTGCCCGGCCGCGGGCCAGTGGCATCCGCACAAGCGGTGGCGGCGAGGGCGATGGTAACGGCGAACACAGCGAAGAGAGCGCGCATCCGACGGGACATGGAGACCTCCGCATACCGGGGTGGACGACGACTGCATGAGTGCGGTCCAACATCGGGGCGCGAACGTCCGTTTTTTAGGGCGTTTTTGCGGCATCGTAGGGCGATTTTGCGGCATTTAGGGCTTTTGGGGCATTTATGCTGGTGCTAGCGGCCGTTCCTGACCTGCAGTACCACAAGGTCCGCCGGGCCGCCGGGGCACGGTTCACTGTGGCGCACACGCAGACCTGGGACGCGGTGCTCGCAGCGATCCGCAGCCGCCCGGTGGAGCTCGCCGTGGTCGACCCGCTGCTGTCGGGCGAAGCCCGGTCCCAAGAGATCGAGCGGTTGCGCGTCCTGTTCCCGTCCCTGCCGTTGATCCTGTACACCACGCTCACGCCGCGCTCCGCCGGCGTGCTGCTCGCGCTGGGACAGCGCGGCATCCAGCACGTCGTGTTCGCGAACTACGACGATCATCCGCTGCGCTTGCGCGAAGTGTTGGGGCAGGAGGAGGCGCGCTCGTCCTCGCGCCAGCTGCTCGACCAGCTCGCGGGCGCGCTGGCGCCGCTGCCGAGCCAGTTGCGCTGGGTGCTCGAGGAGGCGCTGCGCGCCCCGGGCGACGTGCAAACCGTCACGCAGGTGGCGGCGCGCGCCCGCGTCGACCGCCGCACCTGCGAGCGGTGGTTCATGCGCATCGGGCTGCCGTCGCCGCGCCACTTCCTCGCGGCGGCCCGGGTGTTGTACGCCCACCGGCTGCTGCAAGACCCCGGCTTCACGATCGAGGACGTGGCCAAACGCCTCGGTTACGCCCAGGCCAAGACGCTGCAGCTGCACGCGCGCGCCTACTTGGGCCTCACGGCGGGCGAGATGCGGCTTTCGCTCAGTCCCAACGAAGCCCTCGAGCGCGTGGTGCATCGGTTCCTCACCCCGCAGCGCGCGCAGGCGGCCGGCTCATGAACGAGCGCCTCCCCACCGTCCTCGTCGTGGACGACGAAGCGGCGCTGCGCCGGGTGCTGGAGCGCTCGCTCGGCCGCTCGGGCTTCAAGGTGATCGCCGCCGCGAGCGCGGAGACCGCGTACGAGCTCCTGGCCTCGGTCGAAGCCGACGCGCTCCTCATCGACATCCACCTGCCGACGATGTCGGGGCTGGCGCTCTACCTCGCGATCGTGCATCGGTCCCCCGCGCTGGAGGGCCGGATCGCGATCATGACCGGGGATGCCGAGGCCGAGGAAGTGCGCACCTGGCTCGAGCACCACCGGTGCACGGTGCTGCGGAAGCCCTTCAACCTGCAGGACGTGACCGCCTGGGTCACGGAGGTGGTGCGCGCCACCGGCGAGCGGCAGCGCGGGGGCGCGGAAGCGTGACGGGCGTGGTGCAGCAGGAGCCGCTGCACATCCTGCGGGAATACCGCAATCTCGCGCCGTGGAATCTGCGGGACCTGGCGGCCCTCGTGGGCGCCGTGCTCGACGCCTCCGCGATCACCCCGATCAACGCCGCCGCCCGGGCCCAACCGAGCGAGCGCACGATCCGGTTCTACGTGACGAAGGGCCTCGTCAGTCCCCCGGAGGGGCGCGGCACGGCGGCGACGTACTCCTACCGTCACTTTCTGCAGCTGTTGTGGATCAAGCTCCGGCAGATGGAGGGCACCACGCTCGCCACCATCACCAAGGAGATGCACGACCAGACGGGCGACGTGCTGGAGCGGCGGGCCGCACAGGCGCTCGGCGCCTCCTTGCCCGTGCCGGACCGGCTGCCGCTGCGCAGCCAGGGCGCGCCGCCGCGCGGCAAGTCCGGTCGCGCGCTCACGGCGTGGATGACGCGCGACGCGACGCGCGACGCCGACAGCCCGAGCTCGTGGCGTCGCATCCCGGTCGGGCGCGGCGTCGAGCTGCATGTCGAGACGGCGCATCCGCTCGCTCGGCTCGGCCCCGAGGACGCCGCCGTCGCGGAGGCCGTCCGCCAGGCGCTCGCTAAACTCGTGCCGCACGCGGGCGCGTAACGACGCCCCAGACACCCCTCAACCGGGAGCCCCCATGGGTGGTTCGGTCGTTGTCCTGCTGCTCGCGCTCGTGGCCGTGCTGTGGGTGGTCGGCGCGTACAACGGGCTCGTATCGCTCAAGAACCAGACCCTGAACGCCTTCAAGCAGATCGACGTCCAGCTGAAGCGCCGGCACGACTTGATCCCGAACCTCGTGAACGCCGTGCGGGGGGCGATGGACTTCGAGAAGTCGACCCTCGAGGCCGTCATCCAGGCCCGCAACCAGGCGGTCAAGGTGAATGCCACGGGCGTCGACGGGATCAAGCAGATCAGCCAGGCCGAGAACGCCCTCTCGGGCGCGCTGCAGCGCCTCATGGTGGTGGTGGAGCAATACCCGCAGCTCAAGGCGACGGGCAACATCGGCCAGCTCCAAGAGGAGCTCACCTCGACCGAGAACAAGGTGGCGTTCGCGCGCCAGCTCTACAACGACACGGCCACCCAGTACAACACCAAGCAGCAGCAGTTCCCCACCAACCTCGTCGCCGGGCTCGCCAAGGCGCAGCCCGCCGATTTGTGGGAGATCGAGGACCAGGCGGAGAAAGCCGTGCCGCAGGTCGACCTCTCGATGAAACCGAAGACGTGAGCGACGCGCCCGCGCTCACCCTCTTCCAACAACAAGAGGCCAATCGCCGGCGCACCACGCTGCTGGTGATTGGCTTCGTGGTTTTCTTCGCGTGGCTGGGCTTCGGTGGGGACTACATCTACTACCTCTACACCCTGGGGGCGCCGCGCACCGCCTATCACCACACCTTCCCCTGGCTCGGGATCGTGCTCACGCTCGTGGCGGTCGGCCTCGCCTGGTACACCTACGCCACGGGGCCCGACAAGGTGTTGTGGTCGACCGGCGCGCGCGAGGTGCTCGACCCGACGGACGAGAAGGAGCGGCAACTCGTCAACGTCGTCGAGGAAATGGCGATCGCCGCCGGCGTGCCGCGCCCCCGCATCTGGGTCGTCGACGACCCCGACCCCAACGCCTTCGCCACGGGCACCGAGCCGGCGCACGCGCACATCGCCGTCACGCAAGGGCTGCTGAACCTGTGCACCCGGGACGAGCTCCAAGGGGTGATCGGGCATGAGCTCGGCCATGTGAAGAACCTCGACGTCCGCCTGATGACCACCCTCGCTGCGTTCGTGGGGGCCGTGGCGCTGATCCACGACGGCACGACGCGCGTGCTGCGGGGCGGCTGGGGGGGCGGTTCGCGGATCGGTGGCGGCGGGGGTGGGGGTGGGGGTGGGGG
>DATBBW010000137.1:0-4611 GCA_036270795.1 Gemmatimonadales bacterium
CTCCAGCCGGTCCCCGAGCCCGACGACGCCCAGCGCGATGCGCACCCGCTCGTCCCGCTCCTTCTTCGAGAGCCGGGTGAGCAGGAGCGGCAGCTCGACGTTTTGAAAGGCGGTGAGCACGGGGAGCAGGTTGTAGGATTGAAACACGAACCCGATATGCCGTGCCCGCCACGCGGCCAGCGCCGACGGCGTCATCGCGTTGACCTGGGCGCCCGCCACCGTGATCGTGCCGCTGGTGGGGCGGTCGAGCCCAGCGAGCAGGTTGAGCAGCGTCGATTTGCCGCTGCCCGAGGGGCCCATCAGCGCCGTGAAGCTCTTGTCCTGGATGTCGAGGGTGAGGTTCTCGAACACCTCGATCACCTGGGTGTCGCGCTGGAACGACTTGTGAACGTTGCGGATCTCGACGAGGGCCATGTCGCCTGTGAGCGTGAGGGGATGGTGGCGCTACGGCGCGCCGGGCGTCGGCCGCACGCGCTGCCCGACGCGCGGAGTGTCCAACCCGCCGACGAGCAGGAGCTCGCCGCCGGACAGACCCGAGCGGATTTCGCGCAAGTTACCACTGACCGGACCCGCGTCAACGTCCCGCCGCTCGAGGCGGTCGTCGCGCACGACCCACACGACCGCCCGACCGTCCTCCGAGCGCACCGCGTCGGCCGGCACGACGATCCGGCGCGGCGCGGCCGCAGCCGCGGTGCCGGTCGGTGGGGCGTCCTCGAGGAATTCGACTTTCGCGCCCATCTCGGGGAGGATGCGCGCGTCGCGGTCCACAATGGCCACCTTGACCTGGACCGTGGCACGCTGGCGGTCGGCCGTGGGAACGACCTGGCGCACCGCGCCGCGGAACGACGTGTCGGGATAGGCGTCGAGGGTGATGCGGGCCCGCTGCCCGCCGTGCACGCGCGCGATGTAGGCCTCGTTCACGTCGACTTCGACCTCGAGCGTCTGCAGATCGGCCATGGTGACGACCGCGCCGCGCGTGAGGCCCCCGCCCACCGACGGCGCCACCACTTCGCCCACTTCCGCCTCCTTGCGGAGGACGGTACCGGCGAACGGGGCACGGATGAACGTGTTGTCGAGGTCGACCCGCGCCCGCCGCAGGGCCGCCGCCGCCGCGTCCACCCGCGCCTCCTGCGCGCGTTCGCGCGCGTCGGCCTGGCGCGCGCGGCTCTCGGCCTGCTCCACGGCCTCCTGCGACTCGAGATTCGCGTTCCGGGCGCGGACGTCGCGCAGCCGCGCGAACTCCCGTTCCATTTGGGCGTGGTCGGCTTGCAACTCGATCAGCGTCGCCCGCGCCGTCGCCAGATCGGCTTCCGCGCCCGTCGCCGCCGCTTCGTAGTCCGCGTTCTCCAGCCGGGCGATCACCTCGCCCCTGGCGACCTGCGACCCTTCGCTCACGCCGAGGGCCGCCAGGCGACCGGGGATCTTGGCGGATACGGCCGCCTTGGTGCGCGCGACGACATAGCCGTTCGCGACGACGCCGAGCGACCCCCCCCCACCGCCGCCCCCGCCACCGAGCGACACGGCGACGACGCGGACGGGCACGGCGGAATTGGCCCGCGTCCAGAGCGCCACGGCGGCGACGACGATGACCGCGGCCGCGGCGAGCGTCGCGGCGCGCAGCACGGCGCGTTTCACCGCGGGTGCCGGCGTGTCGCGATCGATCCGGAGTTTGGCGAGGTCGGGGCTCGTCGCCATGAGGGCGACCTGAATCTAGCCCAAGGGAGCAGCCGCGGGCACGGGGCGCCCGCTCACGCCCGCTAGGCGCCGGCGGGTTCGGGCGGCGGGCTCCCCAGCACGGGCCCGCGGGCCGGTGCCTTGTCCTTCGCGGTCTCCGGGGGCGCCCCGCCCACCGGCGCGGGGGGGACCGGCGGCGCGACCGGCGGCAGCGGCTTGCCGGCTACCACGAGATCGACCTCTTCGCGGTCCAGCGTCTCGCGCTCGAGCAGCGCCGCGGCCAGCCGGTCGAGCTGATCCCGGTGGTCGGTGATGATCGCCCGCGCCCGCTCGTAGGCTTCGCCGAGCAGGCGCTTCAGCTCGGTGTCGACGAGCTCGGCCGTGCGCTCGGAGACCTCGCGCCGCTGCACGACTTCGCGGCCCAGGAAGATCTCGGCCTCGCGGTCGCCCACGGCGATCGGTCCCACGACGTCACTCATCCCGAATTGGGTCACCATGCGGCGCGCCATCTCGGTCGCCTGCTGGATATCCGAGTAGGCCCCGGTGGTGACCTTGTCCGGCCCGAAGACGAGCTCCTCGGCCACGCGGCCGCCGTAGGACATGGCGAGCTGGCCCAACAACCACTGCTTCGTGACGTTGCGCCGGTCCTTCTCGGGCAGGAAGAAGGTGATGCCTAGCGCGCGGCCGCGCGGCACGATCGTCACCTTGTGGATCGGGTCGACCCCCGGCACCGTGAGCCCCACGAGGGCGTGGCCCGCCTCGTGGTAGGCCGTGAGCTTCCGTTCCTCATCGGTGAGGACCATGCTCTTGCGCTCGAGGCCGAGCATCACCTTGTCCTTGGCGTCCTCGAGGTCGACCCCGTCTACGGCGGCCTTGTTGCGCCGCGCCGCGAGCAGCGCCGCCTCGTTCACAACGTTGGACAGCTCGGCGCCCGAGAGTCCCGGCGTCCCCTTCGCAATCCGCTCGAGGTTGACGTTGGTGGCGAGCGGGATCTTGCGGGTGTGCACCCGGAGGATCTGCTCGCGGCCCTTCACGTCGGGCATGTCGACGACGATCTGGCGGTCGAACCGCCCCGGGCGCAACAGCGCCGGGTCGAGGATGTCAGGCCGGTTGGTGGCGGCGAGCAGAATCACGCCTTCGTTCGACTCGAAGCCATCCATCTCGACGAGCAGCTGATTCAGCGTCTGCTCGCGCTCGTCGTGCCCGCCGCCCAACCCGGCGCCGCGGTGGCGGCCGACGGCATCGATCTCGTCGATAAAGATGATGCACGGGGCATGCGCCTTGCCCTGCTCGAACAGGTCGCGCACCCGCGACGCGCCCACGCCCACGAACATCTCCACGAAGTCCGAGCCGGACATCGAGAAGAACGGCCGGCCGGCCTCGCCCGCCACGGCCTTGGCGAGCAGGGTCTTGCCGGTCCCCGGGGGGCCGACCAGCAGGGCGCCCTTGGGGAGCCGGCCGCCGAGCCGCTGGAACTTCTGCGGATCCTTCAGGAAGTCGATGATCTCCTCGAGCTCCTGCTTCGCCTCATCCGCGCCGGCGACGTCGGCGAAGGTGACCTTGGGCGTGTCGCCCGCCAGCAGCTTCGCCTTCGACTTCCCGAACGCGAAGGCGCGGTTCCCGCCCTGCTGCATCTGCCGCACCATGAAGATCAGCAGCCCAAAGATGAGCAGGTACGGCAGGAAGCTGAACAGGAACACGCCGAACGATTGCTTTTCCTCGTGCGCCCGCACTTCGACACCTTTGGCGCGCAACGTGCTCACCCATGCGTCCGTCGACTCGAACGGCAACAGCGTCGTGAAATGGTCGGCGGTGCGCCGCCCCACCGCGACGGGCGTGCGGAAGTGACCCTTCACCTGCACCCGCTCGGTGATCTCCGCCGTGTCGACGTTCGCCTTGTCGAGCTGCTCGGTGAACTGACTGAAGGAGACGTCCACCCACTCTTGACGCCGGTTCGACGCGAACTGCACCAACGCGATCGACCCGACGATCAAGAGCGCCCAGAAGGACAGGGTGCGGAGCGTGCGGGTCCAGCTGAACTCGCGCGGCGGCGGGACGCGGTTGGCCATCAGGTCAGACTCGCGACATACGGCAGGTGCCGGAAATTCTCGGCGTGGTCCAGCCCGTACCCCACGAGGAACACGCGGGGCGCGTCGAACCCGACGAGCCGTGGCTCGAGCACCAAATGTTCGGCAACATGCTTATGCAACAAGGCACAGATCTCCAGACTCTTCGGGTCCCGCTCGCGCAGCAGCGTCACCAACCGATTCAGGGTTTTCCCGGTGTCGACGATGTCCTCCACCAGGAGGATGTGCTTACCCCGCAGCTCCGTTTCCGGATCGTACAGCAGCCGCACATTCCCGCTCGATATCGTGTCGCGGCCATAGCTTGCCGCGACCAGGAAATCCACCTGGAGCGGCCGCTCGATGCGGCGCACCAGGTCGCTCAGGAAGATGAAGCTCCCCTTGAGGAGGCCGAGCACGACGAGCTCCCCTTCGGGGTACGCCGCCGTGATCGCCCGGCCCAACTCGCGCACCCGCGCGGCGATGGTCTGCTCGTCGAAGACGATGCGGTCGAATTCACGCCCGCCGGTCTGCTTGAGGCTCGCTGCGCTTGGTAACATCGACCCGTACCGCCGGGGTTCCTGGCTGCGGGAGGTCGGCCGCGCTCCGGCAGACTCCGGGGACCCACAGAATGGTTGCGCCGCGGGCGAGCACCGGGTAGCTGGCTCGATCGGTGCGCGGCACCCGCGCCTCCATGAACAGCCGCCGCAGCGGCCGGCGGCCCACGCCGCCCAAGGGGACCACGCGGTCGCCCGGACGCGGCGGCCGTACTTCCCAATTCGCGCCGGCGATCCACGTCGTCCATTCCGTGCGCGGCACGTGGGCGGGCGCCGCGTCAGGAGCCCACGCCACCTGGAAGTCACCGAACACCGTG
>DATBBW010000138.1:0-5115 GCA_036270795.1 Gemmatimonadales bacterium
CTCGCGCAGGAACCGCTTGACCGCCGTGGGGTCGCTCCGGAGACTGGTGCGCAATACTTTGAACGCACAGGCGCCGCGCTCGGGGTGCTCGGCCCGGTACACTTCGGCGGTGCCTCCCTCGCCGACGCGCTCGAGGAGGCGGTAGCCGGCGATGGTCCGACCGGCGAGGTTCTCGCTGGGCATGGGAACGCGCGAAACTAACGCCCGGATTTGAGGTTGAGCAAGTGAGACCACTCGCCGCAGTAGTGCTCGTCGCCGTCGGCCTGGGCTGCAGCTCGTGGCAGCGGGTCGGCACGCAGTCGCGGCCTGAGCCGAGTGCCGCCATGTCCACCCTGTTCGACGCCGCCACGGTGTACCACGCCATGGGGTTCCTCGTGGCGGGGCCGCCGCTGCCGTTCGTCGCGACGGTCCACTACGTGGCGGCCGCGACGCCCGACACGACGCTGGCGGTCTTCGGCCTGTCGCTCTCGAACCACGCCCTGAGCTTCATGCGCGACGGCAACGAATTCGTCGCGCAGTATCACGTCGAGGTGATGTTCCGGAACGACACCGCGACCGCCCGCCAGGTCTCGACCGATGAGACGATACGCGTGCGCACGTTCCAGGAAACCCAACGGGTCGACGAGAGCGTGATCTACCAGCAGATCGTCGGGCTGCGCGCCGGGGTCTACCGGGTCGCCGTGACCGTGCGGGACCGCAACGGGCCGGCGGCGTCGTCCCGGCAGGAGCGCCTCGATACGATTCCGCGCTTCGCGGGGCGGAGCGTGACCGTGCCGATCGCGGTCTACCAGGCCACGGGGCGGACCCGCCTCACCGACCCCCCCAAACTGCTCCTCAACCCGCGCGCGACCCTGCCGTATGGCAGCGACTCCCTCCGCTTCTACGTCGAGGCGTACGGCCTGCCGCGCGGGGCGCGGCTCGCGGCGCGCGCGCTCGGCCCCGAGGGACAGGAGTCGTGGCACGACACGGTCGCCCTGTCGGGCGGCGACACGCTGGCGAGCGTGGTGCTCGTGATCCGGCCGGGGGAGCTGCCGGTCGGCAAGGGCCGCTTCGAAGTGACGCCGGTCGGAGCGTCCGTGAGCCCCGCGTCGCCCTTCCTCGTGAGCTTCTCCGAGCAGTGGGCGATCACGAACTTCGAGCAGATGATCAGCCTGTTACGCTACTTCGACCGCCAGGATTGGGTGGACAGTCTGCGCAAAGCGTCCCCGGCGGACCGGCCCGCTGTGTGGCGGCGGTTCTACAAGGCGACCGACCCCGTCCCGGCCACGCCGGAAAACGAGGCGCTGGACCGCTATTTCGCGGCCATCCAGCTCGCGAACCAGCGCTATCGCGAGCCGGGAGTGCCCGGCTGGCTCAGCGACCGCGGCGAGGTGTTCATCACCCTGGGCGACCCGGACGACATCTTCGACTTCAGCGCCGACGTCACGCGCACCGGCGTGCGCGGCATCCGCTGGACGTACAACGCGCTCCGGATCTTGCTCTTCTTCCAGGACCCGAGCGGGTTCGGCCGGTTCCGTCTCACCCCGCAGTCGCGCGCCGAGTACCAGCAAGCCCTCGCCCGGGTGCAGCGCACGCGGTGACGCGGGCGGCCGTCCTCCTGGCGCTGCTCGGCGCCGCCGGGCCCGGCGCGACGCTCGCGGCCCAGGCGACGGCGGCGGACCTCGTCGCCGCGCGCGCCGAATCGCTGCGGCTCGCCGGGCGCCCGTGGCACGCGGCGGAAACGGTGCTCGCCGCGGTCGCGCGGGGCGGGCCGCTCGACGCCGCGCTCCTCGTGCAGGGGGCGAAGGCGGAGTTGTTCGCGCGCCGCTACGACCGCGCCCGGAGCCTGCTCGTCGGGCAGCCGTGGCTCGACACCCTCGGCGAGGGTGAGGGCCTGGCGGTGCTGGCGGAGGCGGAGGCCCGGCTCGGCGTGGCGGACTCGGCCGCCGTGCACTACGCCGCCGCCCGCGCGCGCACCCATGGGGCTCGCGCCGCGCTGCTGGCCGTGCGCGAAGGGCTGGCGTGGGAGGCGGCGCAGGCCCCCGACAGCGCGGCGGCCGCGTTTGCCACGGCCCGCACGATCGGGCTGCCGGCGATCGATGCATGGCTGCGGCTGCGCGAGGCGCGTGTCACGCGCGATACAGCGGTGGCGTTCCGGTTGCTCGCGCACCTGCCGGCCCCGGTCGCCCGCGAGGCCGCGGCGGCCCGCGCCCACGCCCTCCTTGTCGCCGGCGACTCGGGCGACGCGCTCGAGGCGTTCGCGCAGGCGGGCCGCACGCTCGAGCTCGCCCGGCTCGCTCTCGCCCGCGGCGACTCGGTGCGCGCGCGCGACGCCCTGTACGGCCTCATGGCCCGGGCGCCCGAGTCGGACGACGCCGCGGCGGCGGTCGGCGTGGCGCTCGGGGCGCTGCCCGCCCGCACGCCCCCCGAGCGGGTGGCGCTGGCCCGCGCTCTCAAGTTCCACGGCGCGGCGGGCGACGCGCGGACCGAGGTGGAGCAGGCGCTGCGGCTGGGCGATTCGAGCGCGGCCACGCTCCTGTTCGCCGGCGAGCTGTATACTGCCGCGGCGCGGTATCGCGACGCCGCGCGCGCCGATCTGGCCGCCGCGCGGGACTCGGCCGTGCGGCCGCTCGCGATCTACCGCCGCGCGCGCCTCCTCGTGCGTCTCGGTGACCCGGGCGCGGCGGAGGCGCTCGCCGCCTTCGCCCAAGCCTTCCCCGCCGACACCGCGGCGCCGAGTGCCCTGTACGCCCTGGGGGACATGCTGGGCGAGCGCGGCGACCGGGCCGGCGCCGCGCGCTGGCTGGGCGAGGTGATCGCCCGCTATCCCGCCGATCTGCGGGCGTCGCTCGCCCGCTTCCGGCTCGCGGCCCAGGCGCTGCGCGACAGCGTGCCCGACAGCGCCGCGGCGCTGTTCCGGGCCGAGGTCGCGGCGAACGGGGCGCAGCGTCTGGCCGCGCGCTTCTGGCTCGGCAAGCTGGCCCTCGCCGCGGGCGACAGCGCCGCCGGCCGGGCGACGTGGCTCGCGCTCGTGCGCGAGGACTCGATCGGCTACTACGGGCTGCGCGCCCGCCGCGCCGCAGCGCTGCCGCCGCTGCGCCTCGCCGCCGGCCCGCTGCCGCCGCCGCTCCCCCCGGTCGCCGCGTCGCTCAGTCGCCTCGACACCCTGGTGCTCGCCGGCTTGGACACTGCCGCCCAGATCGAAGTGCGGGCGATCCTGGGACGGGCGCCCCAGCAGGAGGTGGACGCGCTGCTCGCCTGGAGCGGGGGGCTCGCGCAGCGCGGCTTCGGCCCCGCCGCGGTGCGCCTGGGCTGGCAGGCGGCGCTCAAGGCGCCCGGCGATGCGCGGGTGCTGCGCGCCATCTTTCCGTGGCCCAACCGCGGCACCGTCGAAGCGGAGGCGGCCGAGTTCGGCGTAGACCCATTGCTGCTCGTCGCCATCGTGCGCCAGGAGAGCGTGTTCGACGCCGCCGCGCTGTCCCCGGCGGGCGCGCGCGGCCTGGCGCAGCTGCTCCCGGGCACCGCCGCCCTCACGGCGCGCGGACTCGACGTCACGTTCTACCCGGACTGGATCACGGTCCCCGATTTGAACCTGCACCTGGGCGCCGCGCACCTCGAGGAGTTGCTGCGCCGGTTCGACGACCGGGTCGAGGTGGCGGCGGCGGCCTACAACGCCGGCGTCGCACCCGTGGTGCGCTGGCTCGGCCGCGCCGGGGCCGCGGACCCCGACGCCTTCATCGAACTCATCCCCTATCTGGAAACCCGGGGCTACGTGCGCTCCGTGTTGCGCAACCGGGACCTGTACCGCGCTCTGTACGTCACGCCAACCAATTGATCGGCCGCGAGTTAAGCGACGGTTGACAACTTTTCCGACGGGCGGCATTTCTATCGCGCCCGACACAGGGGTGTCGGCGCGGGCGCCTTGCGCCCCAGGCGCGACTCTGCAGGAGGCGGACCGAATGATCAAGGGCAAGGTGAAGTGGTTCAATGACGCGAAGGGCTACGGCTTCATTGAACAGGAAGGCGGCGACGACGTGTTCGTCCATTTCTCGGCGATCCAAATGGACGGCTTCAAGACGCTCGCCGAAGGTCAGCTCGTAGAGTTCGAAGTGAAAACCGGTGACAAAGGACTGCACGCGGCGAACGTGGTGCGCATGTAAGCGGTCCTCGCGCCGTTCAGCCTCCCCCCGCCCGGCCTCCGGGCGGGGTTTCTCATAGCGCCCCTGTTATTGTTCGCCCCATGCCCGCCCCCGCTCCTCCCGCGGCTCCCACGCTGTACTTGGTGGACGGGTTCGCGCTCATCTATCGGGCCTTCTTCGCGATGATCGCCCGCCCCCTCACCACGCGGCGCGGCGAGAACACCTCGGCCGCCTGGGGGGTCACGAACTTCCTGCTCCGCCTGCTAGAGCAGCGCCGGCCCGACTACCTCGCCTGGGTGCACGACATGGGGGAATCGTTCCGCCACCGCGCCTATGCGGCGTACAAGGCGACGCGCGAGAAGCTCGGCGCCGAGCTGCAGCAGGACTTCGACCGCTCGGTCGAGCGGATCGAACAGATTCTCGCGGCGTTCGGCGTGCCCCTGGTCGGGGTCGACGGCTACGAGGCGGACGACGTCATCGGGACGCTCGCCCCGACGGCGGCCCGTCAGGGCCTGCAGGTGGTGATCGTCTCCGGGGACAAGGACTTCTACCAGCTGATCGCACCCGGGATCGCGCTCCTGAACCCCGGCCGCGGCGGGCCGGCGGCGGTGCAGGAACACTGGGTGGACGAAACGAACGCGGGGGAGCGCCTCGGGGTGCCGCCCGAGCGGGTCGTCGACTACCTCGCCCTCGTGGGCGACAGCTCCGACAACGTGCCCGGCGTGAAAGGCGTGGGCGAGAAGACGGCGCTCGAGCTGCTGCGGGCCTTCGGCGATCTGGACACGATCCTCACGCATCCGGAGAAGATCGCGGGCAAGCGAGCGCGCGAAGCCGTCGCCCAGTACGCGGACCAAGCCCGCCTGTCGCGGGATCTCGTCACGATCCGGCGTGACGTGCCCCTGGCGCTCGACCTCGCCGCCTTGCGGGTGCGGGCCCCGGACGTGGACCGGCTCTCCGCCCTGTTCACGGAGCTGGAGTTCCGCTCGCTCATTCCGAA
>DATBBW010000139.1:0-30401 GCA_036270795.1 Gemmatimonadales bacterium
GCGGGTAGGCGGCGAGGCTGCGAGCCAGGGCGTAGTGCGCGAGGCCCGACAAGCCGCGCCCCCGCGCATGAAACGCGAGCGCCGCGCCGGCCCCGCGCGCCAGCGCCCCAGCCACGGCAGCGAGATCCTCGCGGCCGGCGATGCGCTCGTCCGTGATCGCGTGCAGCCGCGGGAGCCGCGGCGTCACACGAGTCGCTCGCCTGCTCGCACGCCGCGGCCGCGCCCCCAGGCGGCCGCTGACATCCGTGCCTTGCCGGCAGGCTGCACCTCGTCCAGCACGACGACCCCGTCCCCGCTGGCCACCCGCACGCCGCCGTCCGTGAGCAGGACCTCGCCCGGCGCGCCGCCTCCCACCTCCCCGTGGCCGCCGAACAGCTTCACCTCGCGTCCCGCGAGTTCCGTCCAGGCCCCGGGCTTCGGGTCGAGGCCGCGAATCAGGCGCACGATCTGCTCCGCTGGGTCGGTCCAGCGAATCCGGGCCACCTCGCGCGTGAGCTTCGGGGCATAGGTGGCGCGGGCGGCGTCCTGCGGCCGCGCCGTGAGCTGGTCCTGCCCGAGCAATGCCAACGCCTCGACGAGCGCCAGCGCGCCCACTTCGGCGAGATGCTCCGCCAACTCGCCGGCCGTCGTCTCCGGGTCGATGTCGTGCGGGATCTGGTGCAGCACGGGGCCGGTGTCCATCCCGGCGTCGAGCTGCATGATGGTGACCCCGGTCTGGCGCAGCCCGGTGATGATTGCCCACTCGATCGGAGCCGCCCCGCGCAGCGCCGGCAACAGCGACGGGTGCACATTCACCAGGCCATGGCGCGGGATCGTGAGCAGCGGGGGCGGTAGGAGGTGCCCGTAGGCGACGACGACGCCCACATCGGGTGCGAGCGCGCCGAGCCGTTCCTGGAACGGGGCATCGCTCGGGCGCTCGGGCTGGAGCACGGGGACGCCCTCCGTGCGGGCGGCGCGCTTCACCGGGGACGCCACGGTGGTCGAGCGGGAGCGGCCCCGCGGCCGGTCAGGCTGGGTGACGACGGCCACGACGTCGAAGCCTTCGCCGAGCAGCGCCTCGAGCGAAGGGACGGCGAACGCCGGGGTCCCGAAGAAGACGACGCGCACCTACAGCTCGCCCGCCCGCTCGGGGGTGACCTCTTTGAGGTACCCGGACATGCCCTTGCGGGCCTTCTTCCACTTCGCCACGAGGAGCCCGCGCTTTACGGCGCTCAAGTGGTCCAGGAACAACACGCCGTCCAGGTGGTCGATCTCGTGCTGGATGGCCCGCGCCTTGAAGCCCGAGATGGTGGTGCGGTAGGGCGCCCCCTCGCGGTCCAGCGCCTCCAGCGTCACCGAGAGCGGGCGCTCGACCTCACCGAAGATCTCGGGGATCGAGAGACACCCTTCCTCGGCGGTCTCGGTGAGCTCGCTCGCCTCGACGATGTGCGGGTTGATGAGCACGAGCGGCGGGGGGCTGTCCTCGCCCACGTCGACCACGGCCACGCGCCGCGTCACGCCGATTTGGTTCGCGGCCAGGCCGACGCCCTTGGCGGCGCGCATCGTCTCGAACAGGTCGTCCACCAGCCGGCGTTCCTCGTCCCCCACGCTCGCCACGGCGCTGGCGCGCTGGCGCAGCGCCGGGGAGCCGAGCAGGTGGAGTTTCCGGATCGTCACTGGGGCTTGGGTTCGACCGATCGGTTGAGGATGTTCGCGATGTTCGTCCGCAGCACGACGACGCGCGCCTCGCCGGTCTTCACCGTGACTTCGTCGTCTTTGAGGTGCACCACCTCGCCGACGAGGCCCCCGGAGGTGACGACGCGGTCGCCCCGCTGCAGCGAGCCGAGCAGCTGGCGGTGGCGCTCCTGTTGCCGGCGCTGCGGGCGGATCAGCATGAAGTAGAAGATCGCGATCAGCGCCCCGATCTGCAGGGCGAACACGGCGATGCCGCCTCCGGTGTTCTGGCCTGACGGGGCGAAGAGGGCGTACAGGGGATGCGCGCTCATGCGGGTCTCGCTTGCAGGTAGCGGCGGCGCCACTCATCGGCCCACGAGCCGAAGGCGTTCCGCCGGATCGCGGCCCGCATGGTGGCGGCGAGCCGGATCAGGTAGCGGAGGTTGTGGAGCGATAGGAGCCGCAACCCCAGCAGCTCGTTCGCCACGAACAGATGGCGCAAATAGCCACGCGAGAACGTGGTGCAGGTCTCGCAGTCGCAACTCGCGTCGAGCGGTCGCGCGTCCTCGCGATGCTCGGCATTGCGGATGTTCACCGGACCGTCGGGCGTCAAGGCTGAGCCGTTGCGACCGTTGCGGGTGGGCGCGACGCAGTCGAACAGATCGACGCCGCGCTCCACCGCCGCCACGAGGTCCTCCGGGAACCCCACGCCCATAAGATAACGCGGCAGCGCGGCGGGGAGCCCGGACTCGAGCGCGGCGAGCAGCTCGTACATCACGGGCTTGGGCTCGCCCACCGAGAGGCCCCCGATCGCGAGCCCCGTCCAGGCGCCGAGCTCGAGGAGGCGGCGCAGGCCTTCGCGCCGCAGCTCGAGGTGCGTGCCGCCCTGTAGGATCGGCCACAACGTCTGGCCGTCGGCTCCCGCGAGCGCCCGGTGCCGGGTCGCGCAGCGCGCGAGCCAGCGCAGCGTGCGCTCGAGGGCGTCGCGGGCGGTCGCGACGTCCGCGCCGCCCGCCACGACGTGGTCGAAGGCCATGGCGACGTCGGCGCCGAGCGTGCGCTGAATCTCGGTGGCCCGTTCGGGGGTGAGGTAGCGCCGGCTGCCGTCCACGTGGCTCTGGAACTCGACGCCGTCGTCGTCCACGCGGCGCGCGCCCTCGAGCGAGAACACCTGGAACCCGCCCGAGTCCGTGAGCAGCGGGCGGTCCCAGCCCATAAAGCGGTGCAACCCGCCCAGCGTGCCGACCACCTGCTCGCCCGGGCGCACATGCAGGTGGTAGGTGTTCGCCAGTACCAGGGTGGCGCCCACGCCTCGCAAGTCGTTGGGCGAGAGTGTCCGCACCGTGCCGTGGGTGCCGACGGGCATGAACAGCGGCGTCTCGACCGCGCCGTGGGGCAGCGTCAGCGTGCCGGCGCGCGCCGCCCCCGACGTCGCGTCAACGTGGAACTCAAACATCGTCACACAATGGCCATCGCATCGCCATACGAATAGAACCGGTACCCCTGCTCGAGCGCCGCGCGGTACGCAGCCATCACGGGCTCGTAGCCCCCGAACGCGCACACCAACATTAGCAGGGTCGAGCGTGGCAGGTGGAAGTTGGTGAGCAGGCGATCGACGACGCGAAACCGGTAGGGGGGATAGATGAAGAGGTCGGTCTCCCCGGTGCCCGCGCGGATCCGACCGTGTGCATCGGCGCAGGTTTCGAGCGTGCGCACGACCGTGGTGCCGACCGCCCAGACGCGGCCGCCCGCGGCGCGCCGCGCGTTGATGAGCGCCGCCGCCCCCTCGCTCACGGCGTAGGCCTCGGCGTGGCGTGGGTGGCGGGCGAGCTCTTCCACCGCGACGGGCTTGAAGGTGCCGGGGCCGATGTGGAGGTCGAGCTCCGCCGTGGCGACGCCGGTGGCGCGCAGTCGCGCGAGCAGCTCGGGCGTGAAGTGCAGCCCGGCGGTCGGCGCCGCGACGCTGCCGTCGTGGGCGGCGTAGACGGTCTGATAGCGCTCCCGGTCCTCGGGGTCGGGCGGGCGCCGGATGTAGGGGGGCAGGGGCACCTCGCCATAGCGCGCCAGCGTCGCGGGCGCGTCCAGCGCGCCGACGAACCGCACGCGTCGCAGTCCTCCACCGAGCATCTCGACCACTTCGGCGACGCCGTCCGGGCCGAACGCGATCCGGCGGCCGGGTTTGAGCTTGCCGCCCGGGTGCCCGAGCGCGAGCCAGGTCCCGTCGGCGAGGGCGCGCACGAGGAGCAGCTCCGCGCCGGCCCCCGACTCGCGCGTGCCGCGCAGGCGCGCCGGGATCACCCGCGAGACGTTCAGGACCAGCACGTCCGCCGGCGCGACCAGGTCGACGACGTCGCGGAACTGGCCGTGCCGGATGGCGCCGTCCGTCCGGGTGAGGACGAGCAGACGACTCGCCGCCCGGTCGGGCAGGGGCCGCTGCGCGATGCGGTCAGGGGGGAGTTGGTAGTCGAAATCCGCGGCGCGGAACCGCCGGGGCGAGCTCACCCGTCGAAGATCGTGGGCTGTTCCGAGACGCGGGGGGCGGCCGGGGGTGTGAAACCGAAATGGCGGTAGGCGGCCGGTGTGGCGCAGCGGCCGCGTGCCGTGCGGGCCAGGAACCCCTGCTGCATGAGGAACGGCTCGTACACTTCCTCGAGCGTTCCAGGGTCCTCCCCCACGGCGGCGGCGATGGTCGAGAGCCCCACGGGGCCGCCGTCGAACTGCTCGATGATGGCCTTGAGAATTCGCCCGTCCATGTCGTCGAGGCCGAACTCGTCGACGTCGAGCTGCTTCAGCGCCTCGCCCGCCACGCGGGCCGTGATGTGGCCGCCGGCGCGGACCTGGGCGTAGTCGCGCACCCGTTTCAAGAGCCGGTTTGCGACGCGGGGCGTGCCGCGGCTGCGGCGCGCAACCTCCGCAATCCCAGCCGCGTCGGCCGGGACGCCGAGGATGCCGGCGGAGCGCGTGACGATCTGCGCCAAGTCATCCGGCGGGTAGTAGGAGAGCCGCTGCACCAGCCCGAAGCGTGCGCGCATCGGCGGGGTGAGCAGCCCGAACCGCGTGGTCGCGCCGATCAGCGTGAACCGCTCGAGCGCCATGGGGATCGTCTGGGCGTGCGGACCGTCAGCAACGCGCACGTCCACCCGGTACTCCTCCATCGCGGGATAGAGGAATTCCTCGAGCGCCGGCCGCAGGCGATGCACCTCGTCGATGAACAGGATATCCCCGGCTTTGAGCGACGTGAGCAGCCCTACCAGGTCGCCGGGCCGTTCGAGCACCGGCCCCGAGGTCGTGCGGACGCCGACGCCGAGCTCCTTCGCCATGAGCAGGGCGAGCGTGGTCTTGCCCAGGCCGGGCGGACCGAAGAACAGCGCGTGGTCCAGGGGCTCCCCGCGCTGCTTCGCCGCGTCGATCGCGATCTGCAGGGACTCTTTCACCTTGGCCTGGCCGACGAACTCGTCGAGCCGCGAGGGGCGCAGCGCCGCGTCGGCACTGCGCTCTTCCGGCAGGGCTTCCGGGGTGGTGATCTGGGTGCGCGCGCGAGTCATGCGGCCTGTCGTCCGAGCGGCCGGGCGCGCCAGCGCACCGGCCGCGGGTCCGCCTCGAGGCCGTGGCGCGTGTGGCAGGTCACGCACTCGTCCACGGCCTGCCGCGCCGTGTCGGGCACGAGGAGGCGATTGGTCGACCCACAGCGCGTGCAGATCCATTCCGCCGTCGTCATGGTCATCCGTGGGTGAGTTGTTGCAGGGCCCGGCGCACGAGCGTCTCGGCGTCCCCGCTCCCGTCGGCCGCCAGCGCTTGCCGGAGCGCCCGCTCCGCCTCGGCCGTTGCATACCCGAGGCGCCCCAGGGCCTGGAGGGCCGCTGCCGCCGCGCCCCCCGCCAGGTCGCGCCGCTCTTCCCCCGCCGCGCCCGTCTCCCCGCCCCCCCCCGCCGCCGCGAACTCGTCCAGCTTGTCCGCCAGCTCCAGCGCCAGGCGCTCGGCGGTTTTCTTCCCGATGCCGCTGACCGACGCGAGCAGCGCGATGTTGCGGTCCTTCACCGCGCGCACGCCCCGCTCGGCACCGAGCGCCGACATGAGCGCGAGCGCGATCTTCGGGCCCACGCCCGTGACGGCGATCAGCCGCTGGAAAAAGCGGCGCTCCAGGTCGGCGCCGAACCCGTAGAGCGACCACCCGTCGTCGCGCACCACGAGCTCGGTCGCGAGGCTCACCGCCTCGCCCACCGACGGGAGCCGCTCCATCACGCCGAGCGGCACGACGATCTCGTAGCCGACCCCGCTCGCCGTCTGAACAATCACGCGATCGGCGTGCTTGGCCGCGAGCCGGCCCGCGACCTGCGCGATCACGCGCGGAGGATGTGGGTGAGGGCCAGCGCCACACCATCGGCGGCGTCGGCCGGGGTCGGGGCGTGGCGCAGTTGGAGGAGGCGGGCGACCACGGTGCCCACCTGCGCCTTGGCTGCGCCCCCGGCGCCGACCACCGTTTTCTTCACCGTCGCGGGCGCGTACTCGGCGATCGCGAGCCCCGCCTGCGCGGCCGCGAGCAGCACGACGCCGCGGGCGTGCCCCAGCACGAGGGTGGTGCGCACGTTCTTATGGTAGAACGCATTCTCCAGTGCGAGCGCGTGCGGGTGATGGCGGGCGATCAGGGCGACGACGCCCGCATGTAAGTCCGCGAGGCGCTCGGCCAACGCCGCCCGGCGCGCGAAGCGGATGACGCCGCACTCGACGAGTCGCCCTAGCCCGGGCCCGCCGCGCGTCCCGTTGCCGGTCTCGATCACGCCATACCCCGTGACCGCCGTGCCCGGGTCGACGCCCAGCACCCTCACGTCACGCCGTTGCCGCCGCCATGGCCTCGGCGTCAATGTCGAAGTTCGAGAACACCCGGGCGACGTCGTCCATCTCTTCCAGCCCTTCGATCAGGTCGAGGAGCTGTTTGGCGTCCCGCCCGTCGACTTTCACGGTGCTCTTCGGGATCATCGCAATCTCGGCCGCCTGGACTTGGATCCGCTTGGCCTTCAGCTGCGCATCAATCGCGTGCAGCTGCGCGGGGGGCGCCGTGATGATGAACGTGTCGCCGTCGCGCACCACGTCCTCGGCGCCCGCCTCGAGCGCCGCCTCGAGGGTGGTGTCCTCATCGGCCTGGGTCGCGTCGACCGTGAGTTGGGCCTTGCGGTCGAACATCCACGCCACCGAGTTCGCGGCGCCGAGGTTGCCGCCATGGCGCCCGAACAGATAGCGGATTTCGGCGACGGTACGGTTCGGGTTATCGGTGGTCGCTTCAATGAAGATCGCCGCGCCGCCGGGGCCGTAGCCCTCGTAAGCCACCTCGTCGAACTGCACGCCCTCGAGCTCGCCCGTCCCCTTCCGCACCGCGCGCTCGATGTTGTCGAGCGGCATGTTCTCCGCCTTGGCCGCGTCGATGGCCGTCCGGAGGCGCGGATTGCCGCCGGGGTCGCCGCCGCCGTGCTTGGCGGCGATGGTGATTTCCCGGATGAGCCGGGTGAAGAGCGCGCCGCGCCGGGCGTCGGTGACGGCCTTCTTGCGCTTGATCTGCTTCCATTTACTGTGGCCGGCCATGCGTCCCTCCACGTCGCGTCCAAGTTACAACTTGACGCAGGCGGCGCGCCACAGGTAGCATATCGGCCCATGACGAGTCGGTGGTGGTGGGGTGTCGCGGTGCTCGCCGCCGTCGCGGCGTGCGACCGTCCCGGCGAGGGGCGGGCGGACCGCGAGCTGGCGGCGGTAGCGCTGCGCGGCCTCGTGACCTATCCGCAGTCGAGCGTCGTGAGCGTCTCCGCGAACGGTGATGCCGCGCAGGTCGTCCTGACGACGTCGGCGCCGGTCGAGCGGGTCGCGACGTGGTATCGCCAGGTGCTGCGGCTCAACGGGTGGGAGCTGCGGGCCGACGGGGTCCTCGGCGACGGGACGATCTCGATCTACGCAGACAGCGGCGCGCGCCCCCTGTGGATCACGCTCAAGCCGAACGTCAGCACGCCGGGGACGACCTACACCCTCGTGGGCGCGGTCCCCCGCGCCGATTCGACTGCCGCTCAGCGTTCCGGATCGAGCATGTCCTCGAAGCGCATCCAGCGGCGGTAGAAGTAGAGATCGACGAAGCCCGTCGGACCATTGCGGTTCTTCAAGACGATCAGCTCCGTCGCGCCCTCCACGCCGTGGCCGGGGTTGTACATCTCCTCGCGATAGATGCCGAGCGCCAGATCGGCGTGCTGCTTCAGCGCGCCCAGGTGGCCGAAGTCGTCCAGGCTGGGACGCGCGTTGGCGCGCGTCGCGTCGAACCGCGGCAGCTGCGACACCACGAGCAGCGCCACCTGGCGCTCCAGCGCCAGCGCCTTGAGCCGCTGCAGCACGAGCGCCAGGTCCTCGTCTTGCGTGGAACGGACGACGCCGGCGGGCGACGGCACGAGCTGGAGGTAGTCGACCACGACGAGTCCCAGCCGGCGCACGGCGTCGAGGCGCGCCGCCGCCGTGTCGAAGTCGCTGGCCGCGAGGGGCAGGATCGTGAGCGGCAGCCCCCGGAGGCGGACGGCGGCACCCCCGATGCCCGCCCGGGTCTGGTCGGTCAGCTTCCCGCCGCGCAGGTCGTCGACCGCCACGCGGCCCTCAATCGCGAGCGCGCGCTCCATCAGCCGCTCTTCGTCCATTTCGCCGGACAGGAACGCCACCCCGACGCCCTGCTGGGCGACGCGCAGGGCGACGCCGAGCGCCAGCGCCGACTTCCCAGCGCCAATGTCGCCGCCCAACACGATCAGGTCGCGCCGTCGAACGCCGCCCCCGAGCATCCGGTCGACCGACGGGAAGCCGGTGGGCACGGTGTCGTCCGGGGTCTCGCCGGGGCGCTGCTGGTCCACGCGCTCGACCAGGGACTCGAGTGAGGGGCGCTTGGGCAGGCGGCGGATGGTCACGGGGTGGTTCCACCTCTCGGCATCGCGGGCGCGCTCGCTTATAGATGTAAGCGCGCCGCGCGCGCGGCAACGACCACGGCGTCTCCCGCCTCGGCGCCCAGCACATCCCGCGCCGGCGCGACGAGCTGGGACAACACGAGCGCCGCGGCCGCTGGGGTGCCAGGCTCCAGGTGGTCGCGGGCGGCCGTGACCGCGCGCCGGAGCGGGGGCGGGAGCGCGAGGCTCGCGAGGCGCGCCGCAAGCGCCTGCAACCGACGCCGGTGATTCTTCCCCGACAGCGGCCGCGGCGGGAGCAGCCCTTCCGCGGCTCGGACCACGAGCCACAGGGCGAACAACCCGTTCCGCGTGGGCCCGCGTCCCGCCGCGGCGGCGAGGGCGACGAGGCGCTCTTCGGCCGGCGTGGTGGCCGGGATCACGCCACGAGGCGCGCCACCGCAGCGGCCACGTCAGCCGGGGCGATGTCGGCGAGACAGCGATGATGGCCCAGGGGGCAGGCCGCGGTGCCCGTCGCCGAGCAGGGACGGCAGTCGAGCGCGCGCTCGAGCACGACCGACGGCGCGCGGTAGGGAAAGAAGCCGAACTGCTCGACTGTGGGCCCGAACAGGGCCACGACCGGCGCGCCGACGGCCGTGGCCATGTGCATCACCCCGGTGTCCCCCGACACGACGACCCCGGCGCGCGCCAACAGCGCGCCCGTCTCCTGCAGCGAAAACTCGCCCGCGGCGCTCGCGGCTGCCCCCGCCGTCACGAGGTGCTGCGCGAGCCCCCGGTCCTCCGGCCCGCCCACGACCACGGCCCGATAGCCGGCTCCGCGCAGGCGCTCGACCAAGGCGCTCCACTGCGCCACCGGCCAGCGCTTGGTCGCGTGGGCCGCGCCCGGGGCGAGCGCGGCGAGGCGAGCGGCCCCGAGGCCGCGCGCGGCGAGCCACCCGGCCGCCCGCTCGATCGCCCCGCGGCCCAGCGCGAATTCCGGCGGTCCGCCGTCGGGGCGGGTGTCGAGCTGGCGCGCCGCCTCGAAATAGCGCTCCGCGACCGGGACCCGCGTGCGATACCAGTCGAGCTTCGTGGAAATGAGGAGCGTGCGGGCCGACTTGCGCTTCCGGTAGCCGGTCCAGCGGCACGGCACGAAAAGCCGTAACGCCGCGCTGCGCACGGAGCCGTGCAGGTCGAGCCCGTGGGTCGGCCCGACGCCGCGCAGGCGACGGGCGAGGTGGCGGAGCGGCTCGTGCGGCTCGAGCGTCACGACCTCGGCGACGTGGCGGTTATCCGCGATGAGCGGCGCCATCGCGCGCTTCGTCACGTAGACGAGCCTCGCCTCCGGGTGCCGCCGCGCGAGCGCGCGCACGAGCGGCGTGGTGAGGAGAATGTCGCCGATCGAGCTGAAGCGGACCAACAGGATACACAGCACGCGCCGAAATTACGGTCGCGTTGCCCCGGTTCGCCAGTCGTCGTTAGCTTTGCCGTATGGTGCGCCCGAAGAGCGTCCTCTGGGTGGACGACGAGATCGAGGGCCTGGCGGCCCACCGGCGCTTCCTCGAAACCGCGGGCTTCACCGTCGCCGCGGCAGCGCACGGCGACGACGCGCTCGCGCTGTTACGGCGCGAGGCGTATAGCGTCGTGCTGCTCGACGAGCAGATGCCGGGGCGCCGCGGTCTCGAGCTGGTCGGCGAGATCCGCGCCATCGATCCCGCGATGCCGGTCGTCATGGTGACCCAGAGCGAGGACGAAGGCACGCTGCGCGAGGCGATCGGGATCGAGGTGGACGACTACCTCGTGAAGCCCGTGCACCCGCGTCAAGTCCTCTCCGTGATCACGCGTCTCGTCGAGGGGGACCGGATCCGGCAACAGCGTCTCGCGCGCGACTTCGTGACGCGGTTCCACGAGCTCGAGGGCCGGCGCGGCGCCGCGCTCGGGTGGCGCGAGTGGATCGAGCTGGTGGCGGAGCTCACGCGCTGGGAGGTGCGCCTCGCGGCCGCGAACGAGCCCGGCCTGGCCGACGCGCTCCGCAGCCTGCAGCGCAGCCTCCGCAAGGACTTCGGCGAGTACGTCGCCCGCCACTATCCGCGCTGGCTGGCGGAGCCCGAGGGGGACCGCCCGCCGCTCTCGGTGGACGTGGGCGCGGAATTCCTGGTGCCGGTGCTGCAGACGGCGGGCCGGGTGCTGTTCCTCGTGATCGACTGTCTCCGGCTCGACCAATGGGAGGTGCTGCGCGAACTCGTGACGCCGCTGTTCGAGGTTGAGGAGTCGCACTACTACGGCATCGTGCCCACCGCCACGCCGTTCGCCCGCAACGCGATCTTCTCAGGCCTGTTCCCGATGGAGATCGCGGCGCGCCACCCCGAGTGGTGGGGCCAGGCATCCGACGACGAAAGCCTCAACGCGCACGAGGCGGAGTTACTCACCGAGCAGCTGCGCGAGCTGGTGGGCCGGCCCGTCCCGGTCCGCTACGAGAAGGTGTTCAGCTCGAGCGAAGGCGAGTTGCTGCGCCGGTTGCCCGGCCACCTCGCCCAGGACGGCGTGACGGCCATCGTGTTCAACTTCGTGGACCAGCTGACGCACGGGCGGTCGGAAAGCGCCATCCTCTATGAGGTGGCGCGCGACGAGGCGGCGCTGCGCAGCCTCACCCGCACCTGGTTCGAACGCTCGCCGGTGCTCGCGGCCCTGCGGGAAGCGGAGCGCCGCGGCGTCACGGTGCTGCTCACGACCGATCACGGCTCGATCCATTGCGCGACCCCCGCCACCGTGTACGCGAAGCGGGACGCGACGGCGAACCTGCGCTACAAGTTCGGCGAGGATCTGCGCAGCGAGGATCCCGAGGCGGCGATCCTGGTGGAAGACTTGAAGGCGTTCGGGCTGCCCGGGATGGGGCTGGTGGTGCGGCTCCTGCTCGCCACCACGGATCGCTTCTTCGTCTATCCCACCAAGCTGCGGGAATACCAGGCCCGCTATCGCGGCTCGTTCCTGCACGGCGGCGTCACCCCGGAAGAAGTGATCCTCCCCGTGGCCCTGCTGACGCCGCGCGGCCGCCGGGGAGGATCGGCGGGAGGGCGCTGAATGGGCCGCAGCGCCCGGCTCGTGTCGCTGCTGCGCCCCTACACGGTCCTCTTTGCCGCCAACATCCTCGCGACGCTCGTGGCGTCGGTGCTGGACGGCGCCACATTCGTGCTCCTGCTCCCGTTCCTGCGCACGCTGTTCGGCCTGGGGCCGTTGCCGGTGGCGGGCGGCTCGAGCGTCGAACGGGTGCTCGCCGTCGTGGTTGGCCCGCTGTTGGCGGCGGGGTCGCCCGCCGCCGCATTGCGCAACGTGGTGCTGGTGCTGGTGGGCACCCTACTCCTCAAGAACGCGCTCGAGTACGGGGCGGCCGTCGCGAGCGTTGCGATCCAGGAAGGGATCGTGCGCGACCTGCGGATCCAGCTATTCGGGCACCTCCAGGCGCTGCCGCTCGGCTACTTCCAGCGCACCCGCGGCGGACAGGTGCTTTCGCGCGTCATCAGCGATACCGACCAGGTGAAGACGGCCGTCACGGCGGCGCTCGCGTCGCTGCTCCAGAACGTGAGCCTCATCGTCGTCTACGTCGCTATCCTCATCGGCCTGTCTTGGCGCCTCACGGTGATCGCGCTCGTGTGCGCCCCCGTGCTCGTGTTCATCGTGCGGCCGGTGGTGCGGAAGGTGCGCCGGCGTTCGCGCGAGCAGGCCGAGGACCGCGGCGAGCTCACGAGTGTCGTGAGCGAGCTCGTCGGGTCGATCAAACTGGTCCGGGCCTACGTCGCCGAGGCGTTCGAGGCCGAGCGCTTCGGGCGGCTGGCCAACCGCTACCGCCGGGGCGTCATCCGGGCGCAGCGCTACGCCCTGCTCACGAGCCCCCTGAGCGAAGTGTTCGCGGGCATCGTCCTGTTGCTCGTCTTCTCGATCGGGACGCGCCTCGCGCTGGGCCAGGCCGCCACGCTCCGCCCCGAGGTGCTCATCACCTTCATCGCCGTGGCCCTCCGGCTCATGTCGCCCGTGAAATCGGTGGCGAACTATCCCACGATCATGGCCGGGGCGCTTGCGGCCGCTGACCGCGTCTTCGAGGTGCTGGACCTCGCGCCCGACGAGGGGGACCGGCCGGGCGAGCTCCCCGCCCGGTTCGCCGAGCGGATCGAGTACCGGCGCCTGTCGTTCGCGTACAACGGCGAGGCGCCCGTGCTGCAGGACGTCGATCTCGAGGTGCGGCGGGGCCAGGTGGTGGCCATCGTCGGCCCGTCGGGGGCGGGCAAGACCACCCTGGTCGACCTGTTGCCGCGGTTTTACGAGCCGACCGCGGGGGCGTTCCTGCTGGACGGGGTCCCGATCACCGGCTGCACCCGCCGCAGCCTGCGCGGGCTCATGGGGATCGTGTCGCAGGAGACGATCCTCCTGAACGACACGGTGTTCGCGAACATCGCCTACGGCCGCAGCGACTTCACCCTGGCGCAGGTCCAGGCCGCCGCCACCGCCGCGAACGCCCACGACTTCCTGGCGCAGCTCCCCAGCGGCTATGACACGGTCTTGGGCGAGCGCGGCACGCGCTTGTCGGGCGGCGAACGGCAGCGCATCGCCATCGCCCGCGCGCTGCTGCGCGATCCGCCGATTCTGATCCTGGACGAGGCGACCAGCGCGCTCGACACGGAATCGGAGCGCCTCGTCCAGGAGGCGATCGATCGCCTCATGGCGCATCGCACGGTGCTGGTGATCGCGCACCGCCTCGCGACCGTGCGGCATGCCGACCTGATCGTCGTGCTGGCGGACGGGCGGATCGTCGAGCGCGGCACCCACGCCGCGTTGTTCGCGGCGGGCGGTGTGTACCGCCGGTTCTACGATCTCCAGTTCCGGGTGTAGCCATGCTGTCGGGCTTCACGATCGTGCGCAACGCCGTCACGCTCGATTACCCGATCGTCCCCGCCATCCGGTCCATTCTCGAGGTGTGTGACGAAGTGGTCGTGAACGTGGGGACCTCGGAGGACGAGACACGCGAGCTCGTCGCCGCGATCGGGGATCCGCGCGTCCGCATCCTCGATACCGCGTGGGATTTCTCTCAGGGCAGCGACGCGCTCGCCGCGGCGACGAACCGCGCCATGGCGGCGTGTCGGGGCCCGTGGGGACTCTACATTCAGGCGGACGAGGTGCTGCACGAGACCGGGGCCGCCGTGCTGCGGGAACGGGTCCGCGAGTGGGACCGCGATCCCCGCGTCGAAGGTCTGCTCGTCGACTATCTGCACTTCTACGCAAACTTCGACACCCTCGCCACCAACCGGCACTGGTACCGCCGCGAGGTGCGCGTCGTGCGGCTGGGGCGCGACATCCGCTCCTACCAGGACGCGCAAGGCTTCCGCGTGGGCCCGGCGCTGCGGCGCATCCGGGCGAAGCCCACGGGCGCGCGGATGTTTCACTACGGGTGGGCCCGCCCGCCGCAGTCGGTACGCCGCAAGTTTGCCGTCTCGCAGCAGGTCTTCCCGCACGCGCGCGATCGCTACGAGCAGCGCGAGCGCCAGGCGCGGCTCGAGTGGACGCCGCTGCTGCGCCGCTTCACGGGTGCACACCCCCGCGTCGCCACCGCATGGATCGACGCCCGCCGCGGCACCGCCGCCGACGCCATTGCGCCGCGCCCGGTGAAGCTGGATGACCTCCGCTACTACCTGTCCGATTGGATCGAGCGGGTGACGGGGACGCGCGTGTTTGAGTACCGCAACTACGTCGTGGTGTGAGCGCGCCGCCGCCGCGCGAGCTGACGTCGCGCAACACCCACGCCGTGGTGGCGCGGCTGCTGGAAGCCGAGCGGCAGTGCCGCACGATCTTGGACATTCCGTGCGGGGAGGGGGCGTTCCTCGCGCGGCTGCGGGCCGCGGGGTTGGACGCGCACGGGGCGGACCTCGTGAACCGCCTGCCGCAGCCCGACGCACAGTTCACCGCGGCCGACATGAACGCGCCGTTGCCGTTCGCCGACGCGGCGTTCGACGCGGTCGTGTGCATCGACGGGATCGAGCACCTGGAGCGACCGTTCGACTTCGTGCGCGAATGCCGCCGCGTCGTCCGCCCGGGCGGGGTGCTCCTCGTCTCCACGCCCAACATCAGCGCGCTCCGCTCCCGCTGGCGCTGGCTCTTCACCGGGTTTCACAACAAGGGCAAGGTGCCGCTCAACGAGGGGGACCCGAACCCCTGGCACCACATCAGTCTCCTGTCGTTCCCCGCCTTGCGGTACCTGCTGCACCGCCATGACTTTCGCATCACGCGCATCGCCACGAACCGGGTCAAGGCCGTGAGCTGGCTCTACCTGCCGCTGTGGCCGGTGTCGGCGCTGGCCACCGCGCTCGCGTTTCGGCGGTGGGAGCGCGATCCCGCGCAGCGGCGGCGCAACGCGGAGATTCGCCGCCAGCTGCTCGCGCCGGCCATCGCGTTCGGGGAGACCATGATCGTCAAGGCGGTGCGCACGCCCGGCGGCGCGGCGCGGTGAGCCCGTCCGGTTCGTTCACCGGGCTGCGGGTCGTGCTGGTGGCGGCGTTCAATCGCCGCTACCATCGCAGCGGCGTGGCGCTCGGCAGCGCGCTCCACGAGCTGGGCTGCGACGTGCGGCGCTGCGAGGCGCGGCTGCGCGGCCTGAACTCCATTTTCCGCCGGCCCCTCGCCGCGCGCTTGCGGGGGGTGCTGACGCAGCGCCGCGCCGACGTCGTGCTCGTGTTCAAGGGCACGGAGCTCCATCCCGACAGCATCGGGGAGCTCAAGCGTGCGTTCGGCGGCCGCTGGGCGAACTGGTTCCCCGACGACCCCCACGCCCTCGCCGTGTCGACCGCCCTCTCGCCGGCCTACGACGCGTTCTTCACCCACGACAGCTCCAGCGTCGAGCCGCACCGCCGCGCCGGGGCGCGCGCTCACTACCTCTCGTTCGGGTGCGAGCCGGCGTATCACCGGCCGCTGGCCGTGGCGGCGCCGTGGCGTAGCGCGGTGACGTTCGTCGGGTCACGCGATCCAGCGCGCGCCCGAGTGTTGGCCGACGTGGCGGATCTCGGGATCCGCACGTGGGGACCCCGCTGGCCCGCCGGCCCCGTCTACGGGGACGACTTCATCCGGGCGCTGGCGGGGGCCTCGGTCGGCTTGAACATCCACCAGCACTTCGGGCCGGCGGGCGATCCGGCCCGCTACGGCACGGGCGCGAACATGCGGCTGTTCGAGCTCGCCGCCGTCGGCACGCCGCAGCTGTCCGACGCGAAGGCCGACATCGCGCGCCACTTCGCACCGGACCGGGAGATCGTGCTGTACCGCAGCGTGGCCGAGTTGCGGGAGCAGGCGCGCGCCTTGCTCGCGGACGACGAACGGCGCCGCGCGCTCGCCGCCGCGGCGCGCACGCGCGCGCTACGGGAGCACACCTGGGCGCAGCGGCTGGAGGAGCTGCTCAGCGTGGTGCTGCGCTAGGCGCGAACGGCGTGACTCGGCCCGGCGGCAGCGTGCCGGTCTCGAGCAGGTGCCGATACATCCGCAGGTACGCCTCCGCCATCACGCGGTGCGTGAAGTAACGGACGGCGTGGGCGCGGCACGCGTCGGCGCTGCGAGCCTGGATCGTCGTCGCCGCCGCGATCAGCTCCTCCACCGTGTCGCACAACGCACCGACGTCGGGACTGATGACCTCGGGCAGCGCGCCGCGCCGGGTCCCGAGCACCGGCGTGCCGGACAGCAGGGCTTCGACCGTGGTCAGCCCGAACGGCTCGTCCCACAGCGCCGGCATCCACAGGCAGCGCGCGCCGGCCAGCAGTTCCATCTTCTCGCGGCCGTCCACCGTGCCGACGTAGCGAAGGGTGCGGCGCCAGCTGGGACGCCAGCCACCCGCGATCACCAGTCGCCGGCCGCCCTGCTTGGCCCCGGCGATCGCCCAGCGGTACCCCTTGATGCGGTGCAGGCGCCCGAGGAAGAGGTCGTAGTCGTCTTTGGAGGTGCGGAAGAGGTAATCGGCTGGGTCGAGCCCGTTGTAGACGAACACCTCGCTGCCGAACCGGCGGGCATGGTCGCGCGACAGGAAGATCGTGGTCGGCGGAGGCGGGGGAGCGCCCGGCGGTCGGTTGCCGTGCAGCGTTTGCACGAAGGGGCGCGACGGCGCGCGCCGCAACGGGACATGAGCGTGCAGGATGTCGGCGTCGCGCGGTGCGAGCGTGGCGAGGTCCACCGCGACATCCAGCAGTGTGGCCGGAGGCACCTCGACCACCGTCGCCTCGGGCACCCGGGTGCCCGGAGCGGCGAGCAAGGTGACCCGGTGGCCCAGCGCCACGAGCCCCCGGACCAGCGCCACGATCACCCGCTCGGTGCCCCCGTAGCCCCGCACCGGGAGCCGGTAGTGCGACGCGAGCACTACGTGCATGGCCGTCAGACCGTGCCGCGCTCGAGCACCCGCTGGTAGATCCGGACGTACGCCTCGGCCATGACCAGGTGGGTGAAGTGGCGCTCGGCGTAGGCTCGGCAGGCCTCGGGCGAGCGGGTGTGAATCACAGCTGCAGCGGTGATCATCTCCTCGATCGTGTCACACAGCGCGCCGACCTCGGCGCTGATCAGCTCCGGGAGGGCGCCCCGCCGCGTGCCGAGCACCGGCGTGCCGGAGAGCAAGGCCTCGATGGTCACCAGGCCGAACGGCTCGTCCCACGCCGCCGGGTTCCACAGGCAGCGCGCGCGCGCCAGCAGCGCGGCCTTCGTCGCGCCGTCCACTTCGCCCACGTACTGGATGGACCCGGTGAAGCTCGGGCGCCAGCCGCCTGCGACGATGAGCCGATGGCCGGTGTGCTTCGCTGCTTCGACCGCCCAGTGGTAGCCCTTCGCGCTATGCAGCTTCCCGAGGAACAGATCGTACTGTTCGGGTCGCTTGGGGAAGCGCCGGAAGAAATACTCGGCCGGATCGAGCCCGTTGTAGACGAACACGTCGCTGCCGTGGCGCCGCGCGTGGTCGCGGGACAGGCAGATCGTATTAGGGTTGAGCTCGCTACCGGGCTTGAGGTTGCGGTGGAGGGTCTGGACGAAGGGGAGCGCGTCGGGACCGCGCGCGAGCGGGAAGTGCGCATGGAGGATCGTGGTGTCGCGGGGCAGGTGGGGGAAGAAGTGCTGCGGATCGTTGAACGCGCGCGGTGGGACCTCGACCACCTTCGCCTCCGGCAGATGCGTGCCCGGCGGCGCGAGCAGCGTGACGCGGTGGCCGAGCGCCGCCAGCCCGCGCACCAGCGCCACGATCACGCGCTGCGGGCCGCCGTACCCCTTGGCCGGTAGCGGCTGGTGGGAGGCGACGACGACATGCATGCGCTGGACAAGATAACGCGCCTCGCGCGGCGCGTGACTCCATGGAAAGCCGCGTGGGGAGTTACTAGCTTCGGGGCCATGCCCGAGCGGCCGCTCACCATCCTTCAGCTGACGCACCAGGGCGGCGGCTCGGGTTCGACCGCGGTAATCGCGCAACTGAGCCGACAGCTAGCGCTGCGCGGGCACCGAGTGCTGGTGGGATGCCCTCCCGGCACGCGGCTCGCGGGCCTCGCCCACGCGGTGGGGCTGGAGGTCGTGCCGCTCGACTTCGGCCGCCTGGGCCCGCTCGCCCGCGCGCTCGACGCCGTGATGGCGCGCGAGCGGGTGGATCTCGTGAACAGCCACGCGACGCGCGACCGCCGCGCGCTCACCTGGCTGCGGTGGCGCTACCGGCTGCCCGGCGCATTCGTCGTGACCCGGCACACGATGCCCCTCACCTCGCCGGCGGAGCTCGTCGCGGTCGGGCTCTCCGCCGACCGCACGATCGCGGTGAGCCGGGCGGTCGCGCGGGCGCTCGGTCGTCGGCTCTATCCCGCCGCGCGCCTGCGCGTCGTCACGAACGGCATCGACCTGGCGCGCGTGGACACGCCACCCGCCCCGGCCGACCTCGCGGCCGCGCGCGCCGCGCTCGGCGCGCTCACGGGTCGTCCGGTCGTGCTGGTGTTGGCGCGGCGCAAGGATCAGCCGGTCCTGCTCCGAGCCCTCGCCGCGCTCGAGCGGCCGGTGGTCGTGGCGTGCGTTGGCATCGAGCCCGATGCCGAGCTGCGGGCGGCGGAGCGTACCGTGCCGGAGCGCCACCGCGTCGTGTACGTCCCGTTCACGGACCGGCCGCTCGCGTTCTGCCGGCTCGGCGCGCTGTCCGTCCTCCCGTCGCGCATCGAGGGATTGTCGATGGCGCTGCTCGAATCCATGGCCCTCGGCCTGCCGGTGGTGGCGTCGAACGCGGGCGGGAACCCGGACTTGATCACGTCGGGCGAGACGGGTGTTCTGGTGCCGCCGCTCGATCCGCTGGCCTGGGCCCGCGCGCTGGCCCGCGTGCTCGACGATGGTGGCTTCGCCGAGCGGCTCGCGCGCGCCGGCCGCGCCCTGGTGCGGCGTGAGTTTACGCTGGAGCGCAGCGTGGAACGCACCGAAGCGGTGTACCGCGAGGCGCTGGACCGGCGCGCACCCCAGCGCGACGCGCGAGCACGCCGGGGATGAGTGACACGCTGCTGCTCGCGCTCAATTTTCCTCCGTTCGGCGGCGGCATTGCCCGGATGATGGGTGAGCTCGCCCTGCGTTATCCCCCCCACAGCCTGACGGTGTCGACCGGAACGTGGGCCGGCAGCGCCGCCAGTGACCCCCGCTTCCCCCAAACCATCGACCGCCTGGGGGTCGGGGCGAAACGGCTCCGCACGCTGCAGGGGCTCGGCCGCTGGACCTGGCACGCGGATGCGCTCGTGCGGCGGACCCGGCCGGGTTTCGTGTGGTGCGACGAGGTCAAGCCGGCGGGCTACCCGGCGGCCTGGCTCCACGCCCGTCACGGGGTGCCGTTCGGCACCATTGTGCACGGGGCCGATCTCTTGCTGCTGCAAGCCAAGATCGCCCGCTCGGCGTTCAAGTGGTGGACGGCGCGCCAGATCCTCCGCCGGTGCGCCGTCGTCGTGGCCAACAGTCGGTGGACCGCGGGGCTCGCCCGCACCGTGCTGGAGTCGCTCGGCTGTCGTGCCCTCGCGGCCGACGTCCGTGTGGTGCCCCTCGGCACCACGCCGGCCCGGTTCCGCCCCGGGATCGATCCCGGGCCGGTGCGGCGTCAGTACGGGCTCGACGGAGGTCCGTGGCTCCTGACCGTCGCGCGCCTCGACTTCCATAAGGGGATCGACACGGTGATCCGCGCGCTCCCCGCGATTCGCGCGCGCGTGCCCACGGCCCGCTATGCCGTCGCGGGCATCGGCAGCCGGCGGGCCGCTCTCGAGGCCCTGATCGCCGAGCTTGGGCTGGGGGACGCCGTACGCCTCCTCGGCTTCGTGCCGGACGAGGATCTCCCCGCTCTCTACAATGCGGCCGACCTGTTCGTGCTGGTCTCGCGGCGCGACGGGCTGCTCGTCGAAGGCTTTGGGATCGCGTGCGTCGAGGCGTCGGCGTGCGGGCTCCCGGTGATCGCCAGCCGCTCCGGCGGGCTCCCCGAGGCCGTCCGCGCGGGCGAGACCGGGTGGATCGTCGATCCCGACGATCCCGTCGCTCTCGCCACCGAGACCATCCGGTTGCTCGCCGACGCGCGGCTGCGTCGTCAGCTCGGGGCCGCCGGGCGCGCGGCGGTGGAACGTGACTACAACTGGGACCGCGTCGCCGCCGACCTCCTCCGCATCGACCGGGAGTTCCGCAGATCCTGATCGCAGATTGCTCGGCGAGCCGGGGTCCCGTTAGCATTCGACACACTCATGCGCACGCTCTTCCCGGGCCCCCGGCGATGACGACCCTGCTCTTAGCGCAGGACTTCCCTCCGATGGGCGGCGGCATCGCCCGCATGCATGGTGAGCTCACCAAACGCTTCCCGCGCGGGGAGCTGATCGTCTCGACTCCCACGAATCGGGACGCGCCCGAGGTCGATGCGACCTTCAGCGCCGTTATCGATCGGCTGCCGGTGGGCACCTCCCGCACGAAGACGCTCCCCGGGCTGCTGCTGTGGTCACGTCGGGCGGCGAGCCTCGTGCGGCAGCACCAGGTGCGCTTCGTGCACTGCGGCAACGTCAAGCCGGCTGGGTACGCGGCGCGCTGGGTGTTCGAGCGGCGGCGCGTGCCGTACGGGATCTACTTCCACGGCGCCGACCTGCTGAGCGAGCAGCACAAGATCCGGCACTCGGCGCTGAAGCGACGCACGGCGCGCGTCATCATCGGGGGGGCGGCGGTGTTGATGACGAACAGCGCCTGGACCCGCGATCTCGCGCTCGGGGTATTGGGGGAGTTGGGACTCGATAGCCGCAGCCACCGCCTGCGCGTCGTGCACCTCGGAACCGATCCCAGCCACTTCCGCCCGGGGGTGGACCCGAGCGCGCTGCGCGAGCGGTTCGGCCTGCCCGATGGCGACGCGCGGTGGCTCGTCACCGTCGCACGGCTCGAGCGGCACAAGGGCATGGACACCGTCATCGAGGCGCTCCCGGCCGTCATGGCGCGCGTACCGGCGGTGCGCTACGCGGTGGCGGGGACGGGGCCGGAGCGGGGACGGTTGGAGAAGCTCGCCCACAAGCTCGGGGTGGCGGATCGGGTGTACTTCCTGGGCGGCGTCGCGGACCAGGATCTGCCGGCACTCTACAACCTCGGAGCGGTGTACGTCGGCGCGTCGCGCCGGGCCGAGCCGATCGGCGTCGAGGGATTCGGGATCGCGCTCGTCGAAGCGGCAGGCTGCGGGCTCCCCGTGGTGGCCGGGAATTCGGGCGGCATCCCCGACGCGGTGCGGGACGGGGAAACCGGGTTCCTCGTGGCCGCCGAAGATCCCGCGGCGTTCGCGGATGGGATCTGCCGCGTGCTCGCCGACCCGGCGCTGGCTCAGCGTCTCGGGCGCAACGGGCGGCGCGCGGTGGAGACGTATTTCAATTGGGACCGCGTGGTCCGGGACTTGAAGGAGATCGAGTCGCAGACCGTCGGCGGCGCGTGACACACCCCGCTTTCGCCGCCCGCTCGTTCACGCCGTGACCGGCGCCCCGCCGGGCGAGTCCCCCCGCTCCTAGCCGCGCGCCGTCAGTCACATGGACGAGATCCGGTGGTTTGCGCCCAATCGCTTCGGCACGCTCGTCGTCCCCCGCCTGCGGGACCTCGGGCTCGCGATCGCCTTGGAAGGCGATCGCCCGGCCCGGCTCGCCCTCGCCATGGACGCCCAAGTGGCCGGGGTCGCGTATGCCTATGCCGCCCGCCGCCGCGTGCCGCTGCTCCATTACCTGTGGGACCTCCCGCCGTGGTGCATCGGGCGCGGCCGGCCCGACTGGGTGTGGTACCTCTGGGGACGCTACCTGCGGCTGCCCCGTCTGGGGCGGCGCTACCCCGAGCGGCCGGGGTACTACAGCCGCCTGCGGTTCGTGGCCACCCGCGCGCGCGCCGTGTGGGTGCCGAGCGCGGCGACCGCGGCGAGCGTGTGGGAGCACTTCGGCTTGGCGTGTCGCCAGGTGCCGTTCTGCTACGATTCCGAGCGGTTCACCGGGGCCTCCGCCCCGGCCCCGAGCCCGGTCGCGCGCCCCGCCTCACTCCTCAGCGTGTCGCGCCTCACGCCGCAGAAGAACCACCGGGCGGTGATCGCGGCGGCCGCGCGCTTCGAGCCGAAACTCGCGGTGCGCATCATCGGGGACGGCCCGGAGCGGGGCGCCCTGGAACGGCTGGCGGCGGACCTCGACGTCCCGTGTGCGATTGCACGCGGGCTGAGCGAGGCGGACATGGTGGACGCGTACCGCTCGGCGGGCGTGGTGGTCTGTCCCAGCCGGTTCGAGGGGTTCGGGCTGACGCCGCTCGAGGCCATCGCGTGCGGGACACCGGTCGTGGCCTCCGATATCCCGCCCCACCGCGAGTTTCTCGGAACGGCGCCGCACTACTTCGCCGTGGACGACGGCGAGGGGCTGGTACGGGCGATCGCCGCCGCGCGCCGCAGCCCGCCGCCTTCGCCCACGGTCTTAGCGGACCTCACGATCGAGGCGGCCGCGCAGCGCTTTCTCGCCGGCCTGACGCCCCATCTCGGGTGAGGAAGGCGCTAGCCCGCCGCGCCGGCCACCCGGGGCACCACGGCGGGCCGCGCGCTGATGGCGTAGGTGGGGCAATGGCGGATGAACTCGCCGTCGATCGGCGACCACTCCTGGTTGGGCCGCGTCACCACCGCTTTCCGGTTGGCGTCGAGCACGAACATCCCGGCCGGCGCCTGCACCAAGCACGCCCCACACCCGATGCACCGCTCGGGCTGCACCCGCACGGTCACGGCCCGGCGCGGATAGACGCCTGGGTCCCCCGCGCCCGGCCACTCCCCCGGCCGGTCCAGCGCGGCGATCGTCGCGCGGTACCCCTCCTCCACGAGCTCGCGCAGGTGGTCGAACGAGAACGCCGAGATGTGCTCGACGCGCGGGTGGACGTAGTAGATGGGCGGCGTCGTCCACTCGCGCAGCCGTAGCTCGAGCAGCGATTGCATCGCGATCTCCGCGGCGCGCGAAAAGACCGCCGCGAAGCCCTCGTCCTGCGTGTCCGCCCGGAAGGCGTTGGAGGCGGACACGTCGACGGCGACGATCAGGTCGGCACCGAGGATCCGGGCCGTGCCCACCGGCAGGTTGTCCACGGTGGCCCCGTCCACGTAGAAGCGCCCGCGGATCTCACGGGGCGGGAGGTACCCGGGCAGGGCGCACGAGGCGAACACGGCGTCGTGCACTCCCACGTCGTCGAGCCCGTCGAGCCCCCAAAACACTTGCATCCCCGAGTTGAGGTCGACGGTGTTCACGATCAACGCGTGGCGCAGCTCCTGGAACGTTACGCTCCCGACCATCCGCGCGATCAGCGCGTCCAGCGGCTCGCGCCGGAACAGCGCGGGGGAGCGCATCCGCTTGAACGCCATGTCGGCGTGCGCGACGGCGAAGACGTCCTTGCGGCGCAATGTGATCGCCACCTCGCGCAGCTCGGCGATGCTCTTGCCCGCCGCCCATGCGGCGCCCACCAACGCGCCCACGCTCGAGCCCACGATCTGGGTCGGCACGAGTCCGCGCTCGGTGAGCGCCTGCAGCACGCCGACGTGGGCGAGGCCTTTCATGCCGCCGCCGCCCAGCACGAGCGTGAAACGAGTCTGCGTGTTCACGTGGTGTCGCCGCTTGCCCAGAAGGTGAGGCTGCGAGTAACGTAGTCGTTGCCCCTATGGCCGCGCTACTCACGCGTCATCGTCTGATGCGCAGTCGCTGGACGGTGGCTGGGCTCGCCGTGATGGGCGCGCTCGCCCTCGTGGCCCTCGCCGCGCCGTGGCTCGCGCCGCGGGATCCCTATCACGGCCAGCTCGCCGCGGCGCTGCGAGCCCCCTCATCCGCGAACGTGTTCGGCACGGACGCGCAGGGGCGGGACGTGTTCAGTCGGGTGCTGTTCGGCGCCCGGCTGTCGCTGGCGGTGGGGCTGACGAGTCAGCTGATCGCCCTCGCGGCTGGGCTCGCCCTCGGACTCGCCGCCGGGTACTACGGGCGCTGGATCGACGCGGGCGTGATGCGCGCCGCCGACGTCACGCTGGCGTTCCCGTCCCTCCTGCTCTTGATCGCCGTCGCGGCCGCCGAGCGGCCGTCGCTTCCGGTGGTGTGCGTCGTGATCGGACTGGTCGGGTGGGCGGGGATGGCGCGGCTGGTGCGCGGCCAGGTGCTGGTGGTGCGCGGGCTCGACTACCTGCAAGCCGCCCGGGCGCTCGGCGCCTCGGACGCGCGGCTCGTCACGCGCCACGTGCTCCCCAACGTGCTCGGTCCGGTCATCGTGGCGGCGACGCTGGGCGTCGGCGGGGCGATCATGGCCGAAGCGGCGTTGTCGTTCGTGGGACTGGGTGCCCAGCCGCCCGCGGCGTCGTGGGGGGCGATGATTGCCGACGGCCGCGACCTGCTGCGCGTTGCGCCCTGGGTGTCGTTCTTCCCGGGGCTCGCGATTGGGCTTACCGTGCTCAGCGTCAATCTGGTGGGGGACGGATTGCGCGACGCGCTCGACGTGCGGGCATGACCGACATCGCCTACCACCCGGCCGCCCTGCGCGCGCTGCGGGATCAGTTCCGCGCGCTGCGCGCCGCCGAGTTCCCCTGGACGGCGGACACGGTGTATCTCAACAACGCCGCCATCGGTCCCATCCCCGAGCGCACCCGGCGCGCGCTGGACGAGTTCACCTCCAAGCGCATGGCCCCGCACCTGCTGCCCGATCGCGAGCTCCAGGCGGGGCTGCAGACCGCGCGAGTCGCGGTGGCCCGGCTCATCAACGCCGAACCGGCGGAGGTCGCGCTCGCGACGAACACGAGCTGGGGCCTGAGCCTCGCCGCGCACGCCCTGCCGCTCAAGCGGGGCGACGTCGTCCTCGTGTCGGACCGGGAGTTCCCGGCGAACGTCTATCCGTGGCTGCTGCTCAAGAAGCACGGCATCGAGGTCGAACTCGCCCCGTGCGGCCCCGAGCACTGGCCCGACGAAGACTACCTGGTCGAGCGCCTACACGACCCGCGCGTACGCGTGCTCGCGGTCTCGTTCGTCCAGTTCGCCAACGGCTACCGGGCCGACGTCGCCCGGCTCGGGACGGCCTGCCGCGCCAACGGGACGTTCCTCGTGGTGGACGGGATCCAAGGCGTGGGGAACTCGATGCTCGACGTGCGCGAGACGCCCGTGGACATCCTGGCCTGCGGCGGGCAGAAGTGGCTGCTCTCCCCCTGGGGCTCGGGATTCGTCTACGTGCGGCGCGAGTTGATTCCGGCCCTCGAGCCGGTGGTGACCGGCTGGATGGCATTCGAGGGGACCGACGACTTCTCCCGCCTCACGGAGTACGCGCCCACGTTTCGCAGCGACGCGCGCCGGTTCGAGATGGTCACCCTGCCGTTCCAGGACTTCTACGGGATGACGGCGTCGCTCGGGTTGCTCGGGGAGCTGGGGATCGAGGACATCGCCCGCTACACCCGCGCCCTGCACGAGCCCGTGTTCCGCTGGGCCGACGCGCACGGGGTGCGCATCGCCTCCCCGCGCGACGAGGCGCACCGCTCGGCGATCGTCTGTGTCGCGCCGGAGCATCCGGCCGAGGCGTATCACGCGCTGAAGCGCGCCCACGTGGTGTGCTCGCTGCGCGAGGGCGCCATCCGCCTGGCCCCGCATTGCTACAACACGGTGGAGGAGATCGAGCGGGTGCTCGACGTGCTGGACCAGCACGAGTAGCACGCGCCGCCCCGCCGCTCGGGGCGCCGGTCGTCAGGCCGTGGAGGCCCCCGGAGCGGCGTCGAAGCGCGCCACCGCGTCGCGGTGCCAGTCCGCCCAGGCCGCCCCTCCCACGACCAGCCAGCCGAACACGATCGCCCCGATCGCGAGCGTGCGCACGCTGGGCGGCGGCCCCGCGAACAGCGTGCTGATGTAGGAGGCGACGATGAGCAGCAGCAGTGCCCCCAGGCCGTAGCGGCCCGCCGCGTCGCGCGCCCGCGTTGTCGTGAAATACGTCGCCGCCCCCGCGATCAACATCAGCCCCTCGACGAGGAGCGTGCCCCCGACCGAGTTCCACAGGCCGAGCCCGAATCTGGGTCCGCCGGGATAGAGGGGCAGGTCGGGCCGGTGCACGACGACGTCGAGCACCCAGTGACTCACGACGAGTAGGGCGACCACCACCGCGCCCCGCCCATACCCCGTGCGCCACCGGTAGACGAACGCCCCGAGCACGCCCCACGCGGCGAGGGTGAGCAGACTGTGCGACAGCGGGTAGGCGTCGAACACGAGCGTGAGGAACGGGTTCGGGTTCGGCGCGATGGTCACGTGCTCCCACCCCGCGAGCAGGAACACGGGCCACAGCAGGTCGGCGAGGGCCGGCGCCGCGAAGAGCGTCCCGAGGGAGGCGCCGGGGGCGGCGCGTTTCGCGGCCAGCCCCAACGCGTAGTGTCCGACGAACACCGCTATGCCCCAGCGCGCAGCAGGGCGTAGTCCTTCTTGCCCTTGCGCAACAGCACGTTGCCGTCCGCGAGCCAGTCGCTCGCGGCGAGGCGGCGCTCTCCGTCCTGCTCGCGCTGCTGGTTCACATAAATCCCGCCCTGCTCGATCGCGCGGCGCGCCTCGCCCTTCGATTTTGCCAGCCCCGCCTGCACGACCGCGTCCACGAGCGTCGGGCCGTCGCCGCTCGCCACGCGGGCGGTCGGAATCTCCTGGGCCAGCGTGTCGAACACGCCAGCGGTCGCCTGGCGGGGGTCAAAGTCGCCGAACAGGATCTCCGTGGCCACGATGGCGCTGCGCGCGGCGTCGCCGTGCACCCGCTCGGTCACTTCCGCGGCGAGCGCGTGCTGGGCTTCCCGCTGCGCCGGGTCGCGCGTGGCGCGGTCGAGCAGCGCCGTCAATGCGTCGCGCGGCTTGAGCGAGAACAGCTTCACGTACCGCTCGACGGTGCGGTCATCGGTATTGACCCAGAACTGGTAAAACTTGTAGGGCGACGTGAGCGCCGGATCGAGGTAGATCACCCCCGCCTCCGTTTTCCCTAACTTGGCGCCGGTGGCCGTCGTGACGAGCGGGGCCACGAGCCCGTGTGCCTCGCCGCGCTCCACCCGGCGGATGAGGTCGATCCCCGCCGTAATGTTCCCCCATTGGTCGCTGCCCCCCACTTGGAGCGTGCAGTGGCGCTCGCGGAACAGGTGCAGGAAGTCGTAGGCCTGCAGCAACATGTAGCTGAACTCGGTGTAGGAGATGCCGGTGTCGAGCCGGGCCTGCACCGATTCCTTCTGCAGCATGAGGTTCACGCTGAAGTGCTTCCCGACGTCGCGCAGGAAGTCCACGAGGCTCTGCTTTCCGAGCCAATCGGCGTTGTTGAGCACGAGCGCCGGCGCCGGCCCGTCGAAGTCGAGGAGCCGCGCCATTTGATCGCGCATGTGCTGCAGGTTCTCGCGGATCTGCTCCTTCGCCAAGAGCGGCCGCTCGCCGGGCTTGCCGCTCGGATCGCCGATCAGCCCGGTGCCGCCTCCCATCAGGGCGATGGGGCGATGACCGGCGAGTTGGAAGTGGCGCAGCAGCATGATCGGCATGAGGTTGCCGAGCTGCAGGCTCGGGGCGGTCGGGTCGAAGCCGCAGTACGCCGTGCGCCGCTCCGTGTCGAGGTGCGCCCCCAGCCCCTGCGTGGCGTGGTGCACGAAGCCGCGCCACTCGAGTTCGGCAACGAGGTCGGACATGGCGCGGAATCGTACGAGAAGCCTCCCGCGCTGGCAAGCGCGCCGACCCCTCACTAGGTTGTAACGCGATGGCCTCCATTCCGGCCCCCGTCTCCCTGCCGCACCCCGTCACCTGGTGGCAGCGCCCCGAGAACCGGCGGCGCGCGATCGCGGTGTCGGTGCTCGGCGCGGCGTACCTGCTCGGCCTCGCGTACGGGTCATGGACCCGGGTGTGCGCCGGCGAGCACTGTCCGAGCATCTCGCGCCTCGTGGGCAACACCAACCAGCAAATCCAAACGTCGAAGGTGTATGCGGCGGACGGCCGCCTCATCAGTGAGCTCGGCGCGGAGCGGCGCACCGTGCTGCCGTTGACCAAGATCCCCGTCGCGCTGCGGGAGGCGTTCATCGCCACCGAGGACAAGCGCTTCTACGACCATCACGGCATCGACTACTGGCGGATCCTGGGCGCCATCAAGAACGACGTCTTCGCCATGAGCTTCGCGCAGGGCTTCTCGACCATCACGATGCAGCTGGCGCGGAACCTGTTCCCCGAGGAGATCAGTCGCGAGAAGAAGCTCACGCGCAAGTTGAAGGAAGCGCGCGTGGCGGTGGAGATCGAGAACAACTTTCCCAAAGACACGATCCTGCAGTTGTACCTGAACCAGATCGACCTGGGCAGCGGCGCCCACGGCGTGGAGGCCGCGGCGCAGATCTATTTCGGGAAATCGGCTCGGCAGCTGAACGTCGCCGAGGCCGCGACGCTCGCCGCGCTCCCCAAGGCGCCCGCGACCTACAACCCGCGCACCCACCCCGAGCGCGCCGTGCGACGGCGCAACGTGGTGCTCGGGTTGATGCGCGATCAGGGCTTCCTCGCCGCGGAAGAGTGCGACCTGTGGCGTGCGTATCCCCTGGTGCTCACCACGCACCGCACCAATTACGGCGACGTGGCACCCTATTTCGTCGAGTGGCTGCGCGTGCAGCTCGACGCCCGCTTCGGGCGCGACCTGTACGAGGGCGGGCTGCGCATCTACACGACGCTCGATCTGGACATGCAGGAGGCGGCGGAGCGGGCGCTCCAGGCACAGCTCGACGCGATCGAGGCGGGCGTGTACTCGAACGGCAAATTCCCGGGCAAGACCACCTATCGCGAGTACATCGAGTCATCCAAGACGTCGAGCGAGGACCACGGGTACTTCACGCAATACCTGCAGGGCGCGCTGGTGTCGCTCGAGGCCAATACCGGCTACATCCGCGCCATGATTGGCGGGCGCGACTTCGACGACTCGAAGTACAACCGCGCCACGCAGGCGATCCGCCAGCCCGGCTCGACGTTCAAGCCGTTCGTCTACTCCGCGGCGGTGCGCGCGGGCCACCCGGTGACCGAGATTCTGGATGACACGCCGCTCAATCCCCCGGTGATGCAGCTCGACTCGACCCTGTGGCAGCCGAAAGACGACGACGACACGACCAAGGGCCCGATTCCGATGCGCCAGGCGCTGTACGAGTCGCGCAACCTGGCGACGATCAAGCTCGGCATGGCGCTCGGCGAGCAGACCGTGATCGGGGAGGCGCGCCGCTACGGCCTCACCACGCCGCTGCCGCCCTACCCGTCGATTCACATCGGCGCGACGGGCGTGCGCCCCATCGAGATGGTGGCCGCCTATACGACGTTCGCCACGCTCGGCAATCGCGCCGAGCCGGTCGGCATCCTGCGCGTCGAGGACCGCCAGGGGAACATCCTGTGGCAGCCGGCGCCCCGCCGCGAGCCGGTGATGGACGCGGAGCACACGTGGCTGCTCGTGGATATGATGAAGGATGTGATCCGCCGCGGCACGGCCTTCAGTGCGGTGTGGAAGGCGGGCTTCAACCTGCCCGCGGCCGGGAAGACCGGCACCACGGACGACTATACCGACGCCTGGTTCATCGGGTATACCTCCGAGCTCGTGACGGGGATCTGGGTGGGCTACGACATTCAGCAACGCATCCTGGAGCACAACGCGGGCGGCGGGCGGATCGTGGCGCCGGCGTGGACCGCCTTCATGCGCGACGTGTACGACCGCCGCCCGGCCCCGCCCGACTGGGTGCGACCCGACTCGCTGATCACGCGCGAAGTCGACTGGTCGAACGGCTATCTCGCGACGCCGTTCTGCCCCCAGGACGTGCGCCACTGGGACTGGTTCTACCCGGGCACCGAGCCCACGCGCGCCTGTCCGGTGCACGCGCCGTTCGGCGTGGGCGTCTCGCCCTAGCGCGCCGTGCGGCGCATCCGCGCGGGCTCCGTACATCCGGTGACGGCGCCGCCCATCGAGGACGGCGCCGTTCTCGTTGACGGACGCGGCCGCATCGCCGCCCTGGGGCCGGAGCGGCTCGTCCCGGCGCCCGACGACGCGGAGCGGCTCGAGTTCCCCGGCGCGGCGCTCGTGCCCGGGCTCGTGAACACCCACACCCACCTCGAACTCACTCACCTCGCCGGGCAGGACGGGGAGCGCGCGTTCCCGCAGTGGATCCGCACGCTCCGCGCCCTCAAAGACGCCACGCCCCCCGACGCGTTCCGCCGCGCGGCAGAGCAGGGGGTGCGGGACGCCTGGGCCGCCGGCGTCACGTGCGTCGCCGATACCGGCAGCACGGGCGCGGCGCTCACGGCGCTCGCCGCCCTGGGCGGGCGAGGGATCGCCTACCACGAGGTGTTCGGGCCCGATCCCGCGCAGCAATCG
>DATBBW010000140.1:0-37615 GCA_036270795.1 Gemmatimonadales bacterium
TGCGCCCGATGACGATCCCCATCACGTAGCTCTGCACGAAGCAGTACAGCACGAAGTCGATCCAGAAGCCCGTGCGCAGGACCTTCTGGTCGCGGTTGTACGGGAAGAGGCGCTCGAGCACGACAAACGCGGCGCCGGCCGGGGGCGGCGCCGCCACGCGGCGCAACCGCTTCAGGGCACCGAGCTCGCTCTGAAACACGCGCTTCACCCCGTCCCCGAGCGACTCCTCGATCGTACGGACATCGCGCACCAGGCGCACGAGGCCCACGATCTCGACCGACGCGGCCTGGTCGGAGCCCCACATGCTGCGGTCCAGCGTAATGTGCCGTTCCACAAAGGCGGCGCCGAGCGCGATCGCGGCGTAGGTCGTCGCCAGGCCGGTTTCGTGGCCGGAATACCCGATCGGCACGGCTTCGTAGCGCTCGCGCAGCGTCGCCACGGTGCGCAGGTTCAGCTCGCGCGGTGGGCAGGGATAGGTGGACGTGGAGTGCGCGATGAGCAGCCGGTCGGCGCCGACCGCTTGCACGGCCGCGTCGATCTCCTCCAGTGTCGACATGCCCGTCGAGAGCATCACCGGCTTCCCCGTCGCCTGCATCTTGCGCAGCAGGTCGTGGTCGGTGAGCGACGCGGACGCGGCTTTCACGAGCGGTGGGTCGAACGCCGCCAGGAAATCCACCGATGGCTCGTCCCAGCACGAGGCGGTCCACGCGATCCCGCGCTCGCGGCAGTAGCGATCGATCTCCGCGTACTGGGCGAAATTGAGCTCGACCTTGCGGCGATAGTCGAGGTAGGTGAGGCGTCCCCACGGCGTATCGCGCTCGAGGTGCTGTTGCTCGGGCGGCACGCACAACTCCGGTGTCCGCTTTTGAAACTTGACACAGTCGCATCCCGCAGCCACGGCACCGTCGATCAACTTCTTCGCGATGTCCACGGAGCCGTTGTGGTTGATGCCGATCTCGGCGATGATGTACACCGGCTCGCCGTCGCCGATGGCGCGACTGCCCGCCGACACCCAGCGGCGCGGGGCGTCGCGCACCAACCGCATGATGCTGCCGGCGGTCACGCCCGCGGCGACGACCGAGGTCCGGTGCTGGGCCGTCAGGATCAGTTCGGCGACCTCGCGGAGCGCGCCGTCGCCCCCGCGGCGCGTGCACACGTAGTCCACGCGCTCGCGGATGAACGGCTCGGCGTCGCTCGGGCATGCGGAGAATCCCACGGCGCCGAGCGCGTCGGCGTCGTTCACGTCGTCCCCCACGTAGGCGACTTGCGCGAGCGTCAGCCCGCGCCGGGCGGCGATCTCCTCGATGAGGGGCAGCTTGTCCCGCACGCCGAGATGCAACTCCCGCACCCCCAGCCGCTCCGCCCGCCGCGCCGTGATGGCCGACTCTTCGCGAGTGACGATGCCCGTCTCGATGCCCGCGAGCGTGCGCAGGCGCTCGATGCCCATCCCGTCGCGCCGCGAAAAGCGCTTGAGCTCTTCGCCCTCGGCCGAGTAGTAGACGCCGGCGTCGGTCAGGACGCCGTCGCAGTCCGTGAGCACGAGGCGGACGGCCTGCGCCTGGGCGGCGCGCTGCTGCTCCCGCAGCCGCGTTACCATGCGGTGAACCCTCCATCCACGACGAGCGCGCTGCCGGTCATGTAGCGCGACGCGTCGCTCGCGAGAAACACGAGGGCGCCGCGGTAGTCGTCCGGCGCGGCCATCCGGCCGAGCGGCGTGCGGGCGCCGTATTGCGCGATGAAGTAGGGCTCTTGCCCGTTCTCGACGCCCCCCGGCACGAGCGTGTTCACGCGGACTCCCTGGCGGCCCCAGTAGGCGGCGAGGAACCGGGTGAGGGCCAGCACTGCCCCCTTGCTCGCGGGGTAGGCCGGCGACTTGACGAACGGCTGCGATCCGTCCGGACGCGCGTACAGCGACGGATCGGGCCCGACGAGCGCGTAGGTGGACGCGATGTTGATGATGCTCCCGCCCCGCCGTTCTGCCATCGCGGCGCCGAGCACCTGCGAGGGCAGAAACACCCCGGTGACGTTCACGTCCAACACGTGGCGCCACTGCTCGAGCGAGTAGTGTTCGAAGCGCGCCGCCTGGGGATCGAGGTCCGGGCGCTCGACCTTGTCGTTCAGTGCCGCGTTGTTCACGAGCACGTCCAGCCGCTTGAAGCGGTCCTCGACGAGCCCGCGGAGGTGGGTGAGGTCTGCGGGATCGGTGACGTCGGCCGCGACGGGCAGGAGCTCGGGCGTCCCGGTGGTTTGCAGCTCCTCGGCGGTCGCCGTCAGACGGGCCTGGTCGAGGTCGACCAGGACGACGGTGGCGCCCGCTTCGGCCAGCGCCGCGACGTGCTGTCGACCGAGGAGGCCCGCGGCGCCCGTGACGACGGCCACGCGGCCGGCGAGCGAGAACAGCGAGCGGGGCGCTGCCGTCCGGGGCTTGGTGTTGAAATGTCCGGTGCGCCGGAACACCGGCTCGACCGGCGCGCCTCGCAGCAGCGCGCCGACGCGATGCTGCTCGACCCCGTCCTTCAGGATCGCCAGCACCTCTTCGTAGGCGCTCAACAGATACGCCACGTCTTCCTCCCGATGGGAGAAGCTCAGGGCGTGCGTGCCGGTCCACAGCACCCCCCGCTTGATCAGCTCCTGCTGCACGAGGGACTTGAGTTCGAGGGGCGGCCCTGCCGCGGCGTCGAACGTGACGAGCGACCGACAAGCGGGACCGAGACACCGCGTGTAGTGGTCGATGCCGAGCGCGCGGACGATCCGGTTGTAGCCGTCCTTGAGCCGCTGTCCGTGAGCCGCGAGGTGCGCGGGGACATCCCGGGCCGTGAGCTCACACAACGTCGCTTGCGCCGCCGCGAGCGACAGCGCTTCGCCCCCGAACGTGGTGAAGAAGAACACGTCCCGCTCGAGCAGGGCGAGGACGTCCTGGCGCCCGGCCAGCACCGCGAGCGGCATCCCGTTCGCGACCGCCTTGGAAAACGTGCTCAGGTCCGGGGTGACGCCGTAGTGTTGCTGCGCGCCCCCCGGCGCCAGCCGGAACCCGGTCCACATCTCGTCGAAGATGAGCAGGCTGCCGTTGCGCGTGCAGCGATCGCGCACGCCCGCCAGAAACCCGGGCTCGGGCTCTTCGAATACCACCGGCTCGAGGATGACGCACGCGACGTCCCCGTCCAACGCCCGGTCGAGCGAGGCCAGGTCGTTGTACTCGAAGGTGCACGTCAAGTCCCGCAGCTCGGACGGGATGCCGCGGTGGCGATCCGTGGTGCCGACGAACCAGTCATGCCAGCCGTGGTAGCCGCAGCAGACGACGCGCGAGCGCCCGGTGAACGCCCGGGCCAGGCGCACGGCGGCGCTCGTCACGTCCGCCCCGGTCTTGCTGAACCGCACTGCCGCCGCGCTCGGCACCAACTCCCGGATCCGCTCCGCCACTTCGACTTCGAGCGGATGCATCAGCGAGAACGTGATGCCGTCCTCCAGCTGGCGGCGGATGGCCCCGTCCACGCTGGGGTAGCAGTACCCGAGCACGAGCGGGCCCACCGCCATGCTCAGGTCGAGGTACTCGTTGCCGTCCACATCCCACACCCGAGCCCCCTTGCCGCGCCGCAGGTACTTGGGCGCCACGCCGGCGACGTACTGCCCGGGGCCCTTGGCGAGCGTCTGCGTCCCCGCGGGAATCAAGCCGCGGGCCCGCTCCCACAGGCGCTCGGACTCCACGATGGTGGGGTAGTCCCGGTTCGAGCGGACGCGGTTCGGCGCCGTCCGTCGGGCGCGCTCAGTGTCCATGGGCGTCCTCCAGCACGCCGAGGATGCGGGCCGCGAGCTGGGCGCCCACGAGCTCCTCCGTGCCGAGCACCTGCCCCAGCCGGCCGGGTGTGAACCACCGCTCCCCGAACGAGATGGGGTAGACGTGCGCCCGCACGCGCTGCCGCACCAGGATCTCGCTCACGATCGAGAACAGCCCACCCGTGACGAAGTGATCTTCGACGGTCACCACGAGCCGCGTGGCGCGCGCCGTGGCGACGATCTCCGCTTCGTCGACCGGCTTCAGGGTGCGCAGGTTCACGAGCTTCACCGAGTAGCCCATGTCTTCGATCCGGCCAGCCGCCTCGTGCGCTTCGCGGAACAACGCCCCATAGGCGAGGATGCCGACGTCGCCGCCCTGCTTCACGACCTCGGCGCGCCCGATTTCGAACACCCGGTTGTGCTGGATCGGGGCCGGGCGGTCCACGTAGCGGATGTACCACGGTGCCGGGTGCTCGAGCACCGCGCGCAGGCCCAGCACGAGGTCCTCGACGTCGGCGGGGCAAAACACGTTCATGTGCGGGATGCCCCGCATCAGCGCGACGTCCTCGAGCGCTTGGTGCGTGGGACCATTGGCTTCCGACAGGATGCCGGGAGCGTAGCCCACGAGCTTCACGGGCAGGTTCGCGACCCCCACATCGGTGCGGATGAACTCGAACGGGCGGAGCGTCAGGAACGCCGCCAGGGCGTGCGCCACCGGAATCCGGCCGCGCAGCGCCAGGCCCGCGCTCATGCCGATCAGCGCCTGCTCGGCGATCCCGGTGTCGATGAACCGCTTTCCGAGCAGCGGCGGGAGGTTCCGAATGGGCGCCCGGTTCTCGGCGGTGAGCACGACGAAGCGATCGTCCGAGAGCGCCAGGTCCCCGAGTACGGTTTCGTAGTTCATGGCCCTAGCGCACCACGAGCGGTTCGGATTCGAGGATCGCGCTGGCCTCGCCATGCAGCTCGCGCACCAGCGCGTCCACCTCCTCGGCCGTGAAATCGCAGAACCAGCGGTCCACGCGATTCTCGAGACTCGGCAGCCCCTTGCCGCGCACCGTGTGCGCGATCACCACGCTCGGCGCCTCCGCCTCGAACGGCACGCCGGTGAAGACCCGCTCCAGCGCGCCGAAGTCGTGGCCGTCCACCGTGCGGACCCGGCACCCGAACGCCTCGAACTTCGCCGCGAGCGGCTCGAGCGGGATGAGCTCCTCGGTGCGCGCGTTCGCCTGGATCCCGTTGCGGTCCACCACCAGGAGCAGATTGTCGAGCGTGTGGGCCCGGGCGACGAGGAGCGACTCCCAAATCGAGCCCTCGTTCAGCTCCCCGTCGCCGAGCACGACGACGACCCGGTTCGCGGTGCCGCGCAACCGCAGGTCGTACGCGACGCCGAGCCCCACGGCCAGCAGATGGCCGAGCGAGCCGGAGTGGAACTCGACCCCCGGCACGTGGCGATTGGGGTGCCAATAGAGGTGGTCGTGCGGCTGCAGATGGTGCGCCAGCCGTCCGATCTCGAAGAAGCCGAGCTCCGCGCAGGTCGCATACAGCGCCGGCACGTCGTGGCCCTTGGACAGCAACAGATAGTCGCGGCGCGGATCGGCAAGCCGGTCGCGATCGATCCTGAGAAACTGCGCGTACAGAAAGACGAGCAGATCGGTACACGAGAGCGACGCCCCGATGAAGCATCCCCCGTCGGTGGCCATGCGTACGATGTGCTCCCGTACGCGCAGGGCGAGTTCCTCGAGCGCCTGCCGCTGGTCCGCGTTCATACGCTGTTCTCCTCCGGCACAGATCGGGTGTCGGCTGCGGATACCGTGCGCAGCTCGGTGAGGTGGTGGCGGTACCAGTTGACGCCGCGGTAGCCGGCGTTGAGCCGCCGCACGTCGGGGTGCTCGTCCAAGTACCGCGCGATCTCCGCCACGCCGAAAAACGCGTTGCTCGGGGCCAGCGCGTCGGCCACCCGGCGGATCACCTCGTAGTCCTCCGCATAGTCGAGCACCACGCGGTGGCTGATCGACAAATCGAGCCCCGTGTCCCACACCACGTTGCCGATGCGGAAGCGCTCCGGGTGGTCCCACAGGAACGGCGTCGTGTGCTCGCGGTCCAGCGCCCGCGTGGCTTCGCGCCACGCGATTTCGAGCGCGCCGAAGCTGCAGATCTCCACGTCGTTGCCGTCGGGGTAGGTCGGCGGGTGGAGGTTGCTGACGTAGTCGTAGCGGTCGCGATGCGCCAAGTAGAACGCGATGACGCGATCGATCACGCGGGGATCGATGAGGGCGCAGTCAGACGGGACTTTGACGATGTGATTGGCGCCGAGCGCGCGGGCGACCTGGTAGTGCCGGTCCAGCAGATCGGTGGGGTGGCCGCGATAGGAGAAGATCCCCGCCCGGCGGCACACGGCCTCGATCGCGTCGTCGGCCGGTGCGGTCGTGGTGGCGACGACCACGGCGCCGCCCAAGCGGGCTCGGCCGACGCGCTCCACCATGCGCTCCAGTACCGTGGCCCCGCTGAGCGGGAGCAGCACCTTGCCTGGCAGCCGGGACGAGGCGCACCGGGCCTGGACAATGGTGACGACGCGGTCCGGGGTCACGACGCCTGGCGCCACGGGGCCGCGGCGGCCGTCCGGCTGCGCCGCGCGAGCAGCCGCTCGCACACGCGCGCGATGTTCCGGGCGGAGCTGCCCCCGTTCTGGATCGGCATGAGCCGTTGGAGCTGGGGGACGTCGAAGTAGGAATGGCACTCCTTGCCGAGAGCCAACCCGACGTACACGACTGTCGAGTATTGCGTGATCAGGACGTCGCAGTTGGCGATCATGTGGTTGGTGTTCCCCTGCGGAAACACCGCGGCATCGGGGAAGCGCCGGCGGATCTCGCGGGTGGAACGCGCCACGTTCTCGTTGGGATGGAGCTTGAAGATGACCCGCCGGCCGGCGGCGATCTGCTCCACCCGTTTGAGGAAGGCGGGCCGGTTGTCGTACTTGAAGGTCTCCCGCGTGTCGGACGTCGCCACGAGGACGTAGCCGCGGTGCGGGAAATCGTTCGCTCGGAACGCGGCGCAGTTGTCGAAGTTGGGGATCCCCGTGACGACCAGCCGGTCGCGGGGGACCCCCTTCTCCACGAAGAAGTCGCGATACCCCGCGGACGCGACGCAGAACTTGGTGTAGGCGAGCGACAGCCCGGTGGCGGCGGTGCTCGCCAACCAGCGCGGCAACCGGAGCGCGCGCACCAGCCGGTACCCGAGGGCCTCGGGATCGGTCATGCCCTCCTGCACCAGCACGAGCGGCTTCCCCCGGATGTTCTTGGGCACGACGAGATCGGAGCACGTGACGATCAAGTCGTAGCTCCCGCCCGCGCCGCGCTCGTCGAGCGGCAGCCGGTGCTGGTGCAGATAGCGATCGGTCTGGTGGCGCAGCTTGCCGCCGAGCACCGTGAACTCCAGCAGGCGCTTGTGGCTGAGCCAGCGCAGCAAGCCGTCGCAGTAATAGGGCGTGTAGAAACAATCGTGACGCGCGAGGTGGCTGCCAATCTCGTGCATCATCGTCGTTTGGTTCAACGAGCCACAAATGAAGAGGAGCCGCCGGCGGCGCGGGCTGGTCATAGCGCGCCACCAGATTACCACCAGTGTGCCGTTGGTCCCCCTACGGCCAGGTCACCGTTCGGTAACCATCTGTCCACGAATTGACGGCGGACGGTTCCCGCGCGTCCGGCAGCTTAGGGCTGGCGCCACAGCCCGGGCAGCAGCGCCCGCAGCCGCTCCCGGGTCGCGCGGAACGCCGCGAGCCGCTCCGCCTCGGATCCCGTCGCTTGGGCGGGGTCGGCGAGCGGCCAGTGGAGCCGCCGGACGTTCCCGGGCACGACGGGGCACACTTCCTCGGCGCACAGGGTGACGATGGTGTCTACCTGCTCGATCGGGATCTCGGCGATGGCCTTGGCGCGGTGCGTCGCGATGTCCACTCCCACTTCCGCGAGGGCAGTCACGGCGAGCGGATGGAGCGCGCCGGGGTCCGACCCCGCGCTCCAGAAACGAAAGCCGGGTGGCGCGCTGGCACGCGCTAGACCCTCCGCCATTTGGCTGCGCGCCGAGTTGGCGACGCAGAGGAACAGCACGATCGGCACGGTCAGGACTCCCGCGGTGTGACCGCAGCCGCGGCGCGGCGCGCCGCGGCCTGCTCGATGTCGTCCATGACGCGCCTCCCGTTGCGCAAAGCCTCGCCGCAGTGCGTCACGGGTTGGTGAGGGCGGCGTAACTCCGCCGCAACCCTCGAGGCTGGTGAGCGGCCGTTGCCACTTCGTTACCGAGCCGCGGCATTCGGCTCGACGGCCCGTGACCGATGGCCGGGACGTTTCAGGGCTCCCAGCAGTTCTGCTCCTCACACCGGAGGCATGCATGCGACGTCATTGGCTGCACCGATCCGGCATCGGCCTGGCCGCAGGGGTGGTCGCGTTCGCCCTCACCGGTTGCACTACGGACTCCGCCACACCGCGCGGCCCGGAGCGCCTGCTCGGCGCCGCGCAGGTCGCCGACCCCGATCCCAACGGCGACCCCGGGCTCCGCCCGCTCGATCACATCGTCGTGATCTACCTCGAGAACCGGAGCTTCGACAATCTGTACGGCGAGTTCCCCGGGGCCGACGGGCTGCCGGCGCATCCGCTGCCCCAGGTCGACGCCACGGGGACGCCGTTTGCGACCCTGCCGGCGATTCCGGAACCGGGGTTCCCGACCAACCTGCCGAACGCGCCGTTCAACATCGAGCAATACATCCCCGCGAACCAGCCGACCATCGACCTGGTGCACCGCTTCTATCAAGAACAGGCGCAAATCGATCACGGCCGGATGGATCGGTTCGCCCTCGTGAGCGACGCGAAGGGGCTCGTCATGGGATTCTACCACACCGACACGCTGCCGCTCGCGGCCGAAGCCGAGCGCTACACCCTGTGCGACAACTTCTTCCACGCGGCGTTCGGCGGATCGTTTCTGAATCACTTTTGGCTGATCGCCGCGCAGACGCCCCCCTTCCCGCACGCGCCGGCGAGCGTCGTGATCCAGCTCGACCCGAACGGTAACCTCGTGCAGGACGGGTTCGTTACCCCGGACGGCTACGCGGTGAACACCGCGTACAGCGTCAACACGCCGCATCCCGCGAGCGCGCCGGCCAATCGCCTGGTGCCGAATCAGACGTTCCCGACGATCGGCGATCGGCTGTCCGAGAAGGGCATCTCGTGGGCCTGGTACGCGGGCGGCTGGAACGACGCGCTCGCCGGCCATCCGGCGCCGACCTATCAGTTCCACCATCAGCCGTTCATGTATTTCGCGAACTACGCGGACGGCACGGCGGCGAAGGCGGAGCATCTCAAGGACGAAGCGGATTTCCTCGCGGCCATCGCGGCGGGGCGACTCCCGGCCGTGGCGTTCGTGAAGCCGCTGGGCATCGACAACGAGCACCCCGGCTACACCGACCTGATCACCGGGGAGAACCACGTGAAGGCCCTGGTGAACGCGATTCGCAGCAGCCCGGCGTGGCACCATACCGCGATCATCATCACCTACGACGAGAATGGCGGCTTCTGGGATCACGTGGGACCGCCGGTCGTGGACCGCTGGGGTCCAGGAAGCCGTGTGCCCGCGCTCGTGATTTCCCCGTTTGCGCGCCGCGGGTTCGTGGATCACCGCCGCTACGACACCACTTCGATCCTCGCCCTCATCGAGCACCGCTTCGGTCTGGCCCCGCTGGCCAGCCGGGACCAGGCGGCGGACCCGCTGAGCGGCGCATTCGACTTCAGCGAGCGAGAGGAGCGCGACTAGACCCGGGGCGACTGCGACGCCACGTGACCGGTCCCAGTCACGTGGCGCCGCTGGGCCGGCGTAGACGGCCCGAGGTGGTCTAGCGGCGCAGCAGCAGGTGGGAGGCCGCGATCGCCCCGCCGAGGCCGAGCGCTCCACCCGCGAGCACGTCGCTCACGTGATGTACGCGCAGCGCGACGCGCGTGTACGCCACGTAGGCGGCGAGCGGGAGCACGGCGGGGGCCATCACGGGATGCGCGATCGCCAGCGTCGCCGCGACGGCCGTCGCCGCGGCCGCATGGCCCGAGGGAAAGGAGTGCGCGTCCGGGAGATCGACCAGCGCGAGGAACCGGCCGCTGGCGTCGCAGGGCCGACTGCGGGCCACCGCGCGCTTGAGCAGCTGGACCACGCAATGGGACCCGGCGTTGGCCAGCAGGACGGCCATCCCGAGCCGCCCCTCGCCGAGTGCCACCAGCGCGAGGCCGACGCCCAGCGTGACCCGCGCACCGCCAAGGTGCGTCAGCCGCCGGATCACGCCGGGACCGCCGTCGGCCGGAGCGTTGGGACAAACGCCTCCGTCAGGGGCCGGCCCTCGTAACAGTCGGGCACGGCAATGCCAAACCACCACAGCACCGTGGCCGGGACGTCGAGCAGCGAGATCGGACGCGTCAACTGGTGATGCCGCGTCACTCCCGGGCCCGCGAGCACCATCGGGATGTGGTCGTTCACCGGGTGCGGCTCATCATGCTCATTCGCAAACACTCCACCGCCGCCGTGGTCCGCCGTGATGATGAACAGCGTGTCCTCGATGCAGGGCGACAGGAGGCCGACGGCCGCGTCCACCTCGGCGGCTGCCTCGAGGTAGCGCTCCGACATCCAGCCGTGCGCATGCCCGACGCGGTCGCAGTCAGGCAGGTACAAGAAGAGCAAGCGCGCCTCCGGCTGCTCCAGCAGCCGGCGCGCCACCACCGCCGTCTCCCGCGCCCGCGACCCCTTGGCGGTGAGCCGCCGCACGCCGGCCGTCGCCGCCAGCGCCCAGGCGACGGGGAGGGTCGCCGGGCCGAGGTCTGCCGTGACGATGTCGGTCGGCACCCCCCCGCGGGCCAGGACCTGAGCCACCGGGCGAATCGAGCCGAGGCGGGGCAAGAACTTCAACCCGGGTTCGATCAGGCGATGGCTCTTGGGCCCGACGCCGGTGGCGAGCGAGGCGAGCGCCGCCACCGTCGCGCTGGGCCGCACCGTGCAGGCGTGCTGGGCCAGCGTGAAGGCACCGGCCAAGGCAGCGAGCGACGGCATGACGCTCGGCGACACGGCGTCAGGCCGGAGCCCGTCGGCGAGCACGATGACTAGGCGGCGCACGGGGAGGTCCTCCGTTCGGTGAGGCCAGCGAGGGCGCTGTACAACTCCAGGAGCTCCACGTTCTCCCGGGCCACGTCGCGCGTGAGCACGTGCTCGCGCGCCGCCGCCCCGAACGCGAGCCGCTGGGGGGCGTCTTGGATCAGGGTTGTGACGGCGTCGGCGTAGGCCCGGGGATCGTGCGGCGCGACCAGCATCCCGCTGACCCCGGAGCGCACGCTTTCCCGGAAGCCCCCGGCGTCGGCCGCGATCACCGGGATGCCGGACGCCATCGCCTCGAGGGCGACGAGGCCGCACGTCTCGGTGTGCGACGGGAACACGCACAGGTCCGCGCTCGCGTAGATCTTGGCCAGGTCGTGACGGGGTAAGAACCCGAGCAGCCGCACGAACGGCAGTCGCGCCTCGATGCGCCGCGCCAGCGGCCCCTCGCCCGCGACCACGAACAGCGCGCGCTCCCCCAGCGTCTCATGCGCGAGGAGCCACGCGTCAATCAACACGTCGAGGTTTTTCTCCCGCGCCAGCCGCCCGACGTGCAGCACGATCGGCGTGTTCTCGCCCCCCGCGAGCCAGCGGCGCCAGCTCGCATCGCGCCGCGCGGGGTGGAAGAACTGCGTATCCACGCCACGGCCCCAGACGGCGGCCCGTCCGATGCCGCGGCGGACGAGCTCGTCGCGCACGCCCTCACCGGGCGTAAACGTCAGCTGCGCCGGGCGGTGGAACCACTGGAGCCAGCGCCACACGAGCGGCTCGAGCAGGCCGACCCCATAGTGGCGGCTGTACTGCGGGAAGTTCGTGTGGAACGTGGTGACGAGCGGGAGCTGGCGTTGCAGCGCGTAGCGACGCCCGGCCAGCCCGAGCGCCCCCTCCGTATGGACGTGCACCACGTCGGGACGCGCCGCGTCGAAAAACCGCGCGATGTCACGGAAGTGGGGCAGCGCCAACCGAATGTCGGGGTATACGGGCAGCGCCACCGACGGAATGCGGAGCTCGTCGGGGTCGGGGTCACGGCGCGATTCCCCCCGCGTGGGGTAAGGGTAGCGGGGTGCCACGACAGTGGCGTCGTGGCCCTCGGCTCGCAACAGCGTCGCGATGCGCTGGACCACGGTGGTCACCCCGTTCACCTGGGGGGCGTAAGTGTCTGAAACTAGGCCGATTCGCACGTCCACCAGGATGTGGCCGTGGGGTCAAACGGTCGCGACACCCGTGTGACGGGTTGGTAACGGGCCCTAGCCGCCTATGTCGTTCGTGGGGAAGAAGATACGGATCGTGGTGCCCTTCCGGAGCGCGCTGCGCGCCTCCACCCGCCCCCCGTGCGCCTCCACGAGGTGCTTCACGATCGCGAGTCCCAGCCCCGTGCCGCCCTCATCGCGGGAGCGGCCCGGGTCGGCCCGGTAGAAGCGCTCGAAGATCCGCGGCAAGTGCTCCGGGGCGATCCCTGAGCCGCTGTCTGAAACCGCGACAGCGACGCCGCCCGGGGCGGGCTGCGTCGAGACGGTGACGCGCCCGTCGGAGGGGGTGTGCCGCAGGGCGTTGTCGAACAGGTTGGTGAACACCTGACGCAGCGCTTCGGGATCGGCTGTGACGGCGTCGGCTCGCTGCACGTCCACGGCGAACGCCACGCGGCGGGTCGCCGCCCGCTCGGCGAAGGGCGCCCAGGCCTCGCGCGCCAGCGCCGCCACGTCCACCGACTCGGGCGCCGGTTGCCACCGGCCCGACTCGATGCGCGACAGGTCGAGCAGGGTGTCCACCAGCCGCTGCATGCGGCGCGCATTGCTGAGGATCGTCTGCGCGAAGCGAGCCGTTTGGGTGTCGCCTCCGGCCTCGCCGGCCAGGGTCTCGGCGTATCCGGCGATCGAGGTGAGCGGCGTCTTCAGCTCATGGGACACGTTGGCCACGAAGTCGCGCCGCACGGCCTCGAGCCGCCGCAGTTCCGTCACGTCGCGGAGTACGAGCAGCGCCCCTCCGTTCGGCAGGGCCCGCCCCGCGAGGAGCAGCGCGCGCCCGGCGCGCTCGAGCTCACGGGGTTCCGCCTCATCGCCAGCGAGCACCGCCTCCACCACCTCGCGGGCGGCCTTCTCGTGAAACAGCTCCGCCAGGGAGGGGACGGGGTCGTCGGGCCCGTAGCCGAGGAGCCGGCGGGCCGCGTGGTTCAACGTCACGATGCCGCGGCGCGCGTCCCCGGCGATAACGCCGTCCGCCATCGTCTCGATCAACGTCGCCGTCTCCGCGCGCTCGCGGCGCAGCTCCGCGAACCGCTGGTCCAGCTGGGCGTGCATGGAGCGGAGCGCGCTGCTGAGCTGCGCGACCTCGGGGACCCGCGAATCCGGGAACGCCGGGGATTGGCCCTCGGCGATCGCCCGCGCCGCCGCGGTGAGGTGGGCGAGCGGCCGCGCGACCTCGCGCGACAAGAGCCACACGAGCCCCGCCGCGGCGGCGAGGACGGCGAGACCCGTCAGGCCCCCGCGCAGCGCGTGGCCCGCCGCGACGTCGAGCAGCACCACGGTGACGGTGACCAGCAAGCTCGCCGTGACGACCAGCCGTCGCGCGAGCTTCACGTCCGCTTTCGGCTACGCGCCTCCGGGCGCCGGAAGCGGTACCCAGCCCCCCGCACCGTCTCGATCGATCCGCCGGCCTTCCCGAGTTTCTGGCGCAGCCGCTGCACGTGCATGTCGACGGTCCGCGTCTGGATGTCGGGGTGGGCCTGCCACACCGTCTCGAGCAGCTGGGCCCGACTTTGCACGCGGCCTTCGCGCTCCAGCAGCGTCCGCAGCAGCTTGAATTCGGTCACGGTGAGCTCGACTTCGCCGCCGTTCACGGTCACGCGGTGCGCGCTCTTGTCCAGCACGATGCTGCCCGCCGCGACCAGCCCGCCCGCCGCCACGGCCGGTGCGGCGAGCCGCCGCAGCACCGCCCCGACGCGCAGTACCAGCTCCGGCGGGGAGAAGGGTTTGGGCAGGTAGTCGTCGGCGCCGAGGGAAAGGCCGCGGATGCGGTCGGGCTCGTCCTTGCGGGCGGTGAGCAGGATGACGCCGATGTCCTTGGTCTCATCACGGCGCCGGAGTTCGGCGAGCACGTCATAGCCGGAGACCCCGGGCAGCATGAGATCCAGCACCACGAGGTCCGGCCGCTCCTCGCGCGCGGAGCGCAGCGCGTCGCGGCCGTTCGCGGCCGTGGCGACGCGATAGCCGGCTTTGGCGAGATGGTAGGCGACGAGTGCGGTGATATCGGCCTCGTCGTCCACCACCAGAATGCGATGCGTCGTTTCTTCGGTCACCAGATGCGCTCTCCACGCCAGCGGGCGTCGGAAGGTAGCGCAACCCGCTTCCGCTTGGCAATTTTCAGCGCACCATGCATCTCCTCCCGGCGGTGCGCACCACGGCGCAGACGCCCGCCGCCCCCGCTGCCCCCGCCGCCTCCACTGCTCCGCCTCCGTCCGTACGGCGCCCCGCCCGCCCGGCCCGCCCCGTCCGCCCGCCGCTCCGCGTGGTGGCGATCAGCGTCCCGCACCCCGGGCGCGGGCCGGCCGACTGGCCCTGGCCCGAGGGGCGAAGCGGGCGCGGCGCCCGATGATGCGCGTTTTCGTGAACGACCGGCCGGTGAACGTGGCGCGCGGGGCCACGGTGCGCGACGCGGTGGCCGCGCTCGACCGGGAGCTCGCGGACCTGCTGGGCACGGGGGCCGCCTATGCCACCGACGGCGTCGGCCGGCCGGTGGATCTCGGTGATGCTGTGGCGGAGGGCGGGGCCATCCTGCGCGTGGTGGTGAGCGCCCGCCGAGGGCCGCCCCGCATTCCGAAAGAGGTGCTGCGACGGTGGCCCAAGGCGGAACTGCACGTCCATCTGGACGGATGCCTGCGGCCGGAGACGATGCTCGAGCTGGCGCGCGTCCAAGGGATCCGCTTGCCGGCGGACACGCCAGACGCCCTGGCGCAAGCACTGCACGTGAAACATGCGAAGAGCCTCGAGGACTACCTCACCAAGTACGAGATCACCCTCTCCGTCATGCAGACGGCGGCGGCGCTGGAGCGCGTCGCGCACGAGTTCGTGCTCGACGCCGCGGCGGACGGGGTGCGCTACGTGGAGGTGCGCTACTCGCCCTTGCTGCACCGGCCGGCGCTGACGCTGGCACAGGCGATCGAGGCGCCGCTCGCCGGCATCAAGCGCGGCGAGCGGGAGTCCGGCACGAAGGTCGGGCTGATCGTGTGCGGAATCCGCACCCGGCCGCCCGCCGAGTCGCTCGAGCTGGCGCGGGCTGCCGCGGAGTACCGGGCCGCGGGCGTCGTGGCGTTCGATCTCGCCGGCCCGGAGCGCGGCTTCCCGGCGCGCGACCACCAGGCCGCCTTCGCGTATGCGGCGCAGCACGGCATGGCGTGTACCTGTCACGCCGGGGAGGGAGACGGACCGCATTCCATCCACCAGGCCCTCGCAGAGTGCGGCGCCCAGCGCATCGGCCACGGGACGCGGCTCGGCGAAGACCCCGCGCTGCTCGACCTGGTGGTGGCGCGGCGCATCCCCCTCGAAATGTGCCTGTCGAGCAACCTGCATACCCACACCGTCGCGGCACTCGCCGAGCATCCCTTCAAGCGCTACCTGGATCAGGGGGTGCTCGTCACTCTGAACACTGATGGGCGGCTGGTAGACGGCGTGTCGCTCACCGACGAGTATTTCCTGGCCCAGAGCGCGTTCGGCCTCACGCGAGAGGACCTGGCGCGCGTGGCGCTGAACGCGTACGAGAGCGCGTTCCTCCCGGAGTACGAGAAGGTCGCCCTGGTGTCCCGCGTGCAGAGCGAACTGGAGGCTTTCTAATGTCCCTGCGCCGCACCGGGACCGCCTTCGCGGTCACCTTCGTCTGCGCGCTCGCCGTGTTCACGCTGCCGCGGTTCGTGTGGAGCACGATCCAGGCGGCCGGGCTGCAGCAGCCCACCGCCCCCGACACCGCCGCGCGCGCGCCGGCTCCCGCCCAAGCGCCGGCGGCGGCACCGGCCCCTGCGCCCCAGGCGGCCCCGCGCACCCTGGGGCAGCGACTCACGGGTGTCGTAGGGATCGCGCTCATTCTCGGCCTCGGTATCGCGCTCTCGCACAACCGCCGCAGAATCCGCTGGCGAGTGGTGGCCTGGGGCCTGGGCCTCCAGCTCACGTTCGCGGTGTTCGTGTTGCTGTCCCCCGTGGGTCAGAAACTGTTCAACGCGCTGGGCGAGGCGGTGAAGAAGATCCTGAGCTTCTCCTACGTCGGGTCCGAGTTCGTGTTCGGCGAGATCGGCAAGCAGCACTCGAGTCTCGGGGTGATCTTCGCGTTCCAGGTCTTGCCCGCCATCATCTTCGTGTCGGCCCTGTTCGCCATCCTCTACTACCTGGGCGTGATGCAGCTCGTGGTGAAGGCGTTCGCGATCGCCATGAACAAAATCATGGGGGCGAGCGGCGCCGAAAGCCTCAACGTCGCGGCGTCGATCTTCATGGGGCAGACCGAGGCGCCGCTGACGATCCGGCCATTCCTGTCGGGGATGACGCAGTCGGAGCTGATGACCGTCATGACGGCCGGCATGGCGCACGTGTCCGGATCGATCATGGCGGCCTACATCGCGTTCGGGATCGAAGCGCGACACCTGCTCACCGCTGTGATCATGACGGCGCCCGGCACCATCATGATGGCAAAGATCCTCGAGCCCGAAACCGAGACCCCGCAGACGCTCGGCGGCGTGCGGGTCGACATCCCGCGGACCGACGTGAACGTGGTGGACGCGGCGGCGCGCGGTACCACCGACGGGCTGCATCTCATGCTCAACGTGATCGCCATGCTGGTCTCGTTCATCGCCCTCATCGCGCTCGCCAACGGCGCCTTCGGCTGGGTGCACGGCTACCTCGGCTGGTTTCCGGAGAACATCCAGACCGTGCTCGGCTGGATCTTCCGCCCGATCGCCTTCGCCATGGGCGTGCCGTGGCACGACTCGGGCACGATCGGCGGCCTGCTCGGCACGCGGATGGTGCTGAATGAGTTCATCGCCTACGCCCAGCTGGGCCCGCTCCGCGGGCAGCTCGATCCGGTGTCCTTCACCATCGCCACGTTCGCGCTGTGCGGATTCGCGAACGTGAGTTCGGTGGGCATTCAGATCGGCGGCATCGGCGCGCTCGTCCCCGAGCGCAAGCACGACCTCGCCCGGCTCGGCTTTCGCGCCATGATCGCCGGCACGCTCGCGAACTTTTTGTCGGCGACCCTGGCGGGCATGCTGTTGTGAGCCCTCGGGGGGCGACGGGCGGGGGGAACGCGGCGGACCCCATCGCGGCGGCGGTGGGCGCCGTGGCCCGGCGCCTCGGGTCGCTCAACCCCCGAGTGGCGATCGTCCTCGGGTCCGGGCTCGCGGGCGTCGCGGATGCGGTGCGCGATCCGGTGCGCATCCTCTACCGCGACATCCCCGGGTTCCCCGAGCCCGGAGCCCCGGGGCACAAGGGCGAGCTCGTGGGCGGCACGCTCGACGGCGTGCCCGTCCTGGTGCAGAGCGGCCGCTTCCATTTGTACGAGGGTCACGCCCCGGCCGTGGCCGCCCTGCCGACGCGCGTGTTCGCCCGCCTCGGGGTCGAGACGCTCGTCGTCACCAACGCCGCGGGCGGGCTGCGCCCCACGTTCCGCCCGCCGACGCTCATGCTCATCGCCGACCACATCAACCTGATGTTCCGGAACCCGCTCATCGGCCCCGTGGCCGAGGGCGACACGCGCTTCCCCGATATGAGCGACCCCTACGATCCCGGCCTCCGCGCCGTGGCGCGCGACGTCGCGCGCGCCGAGCGGATTCCGCTCGAAGAAGGCGTGTACGCGGCGGTGCTCGGACCGTCGTTCGAGACGCCGGCCGAGATCCGGATGCTCGCGCGCCTCGGGGCGGATGCGATCGGGATGTCCACCGTGCCCGAAGTGCTCGCGGCGCGCGCCCGCGGGCTGCGCTGCCTCGGGTGCTCGAGCATCACCAACGCGGCCGCCGGGTTGACGGCCCAGAAGCTGTCCCATGAGGAGGTGCTCGCGGCGGGGCGGGCGGTCGCGGGCCAGCTCGAGCGACTCGTCCGGGGCGTGCTCCAGCGGCTGTAACCCGCCACTCCCCGAGGCGACCTCACCCGGCGAGGCGCTCGGGCCGATACACCGCGACGTCCGACCCCACCGCGAAGATCGTCGAGACCGGCGTTTGGGCGCCCAAGAAGTGCCAATCGGCTCCATACACGCGCTTCCAATCCACCGCGTAGTCGACTTCCCGCACCGTGCGCACCGCCCACGGCGCGTGCGCCACTCGAAACCGAACGAGCCCGCCGCCCGGCCGCGCCCGGCACGCGAAGTGGCGCGCCGTAAAGAAGTGCTCGGCCGAGTCCGGCGACGGGAGGCGCGCGGTGCGGGAGCCCGTGACCGCCAGCCGTCCCCCGCGCTCTCGCTCGCCCAGGCGATACGTCGCCCGCACCGCGTCGTCCACCTCGATCGCGGTGCCCGCGAGCGGGATCGCCCGGAACGGCTCGCCGTACACCCACCGTGCCACGGCGGCGACGAGGCGACTCGGCACGAGCTCCCGGATGAACCACACCCCGGGCTCGCCGCGATACCGGATGTAGGTGCGGAAGTTCACCTGCGGATGCGCGGTGAATCCCGGCACCCGCCACCCCAGCAGGCGGAGCTCGCGCATGCGGAGCGCGACGAGACTCACGTGGGTCTGCCCGTGCCAACGGTCGGGCTCGACCTGGGGCGGGATGAGGGAGCGCACCACCGCGTCCGGCACGGCGAACGTGAGCAGGATCAGGTCTGACCAGTGCGCCACGAGGAACGCGGACGCCAGCGCCGGTGCTTGCTCGCCGGGGCGCGCGACGCCGCGCGCCACCTAGAGACCCTCGCTCGGCGGTCGCGGTGGGGCGGGGACGAAATGGTTCAGCGGCCCGCGCCCCTGGCCCAGGTCGGGCGCGGCGGCGATGGCGCGATGCACGAAGTCGAGCGCATCCTCAACCGCGCGCTCCAACGGACGGCCGTGCGCGAGACCCGCGGCGACCGCGGCCGACAGCGTGCATCCGGTGCCGTGGGTGGACCGCGTGTCGAGGCGCGGTCGGGTGAAACGCCGCGCGCGGTCGGCGGTGACGAGCACGTCTACCACCGTATCGCCTGCCAAGTGGCCGCCCTTCACGAGGGCAGCCTGCGCTCCGCGCTGGACCAGCGTGCGCCCGGCCTGCTCCATCTCGTCCGGAGCGCGCACGCGGTCGCCCGAAAGGACCTCCGCTTCGTCCAAGTTGGGAGTGACGAGGGTGGCGAGCGGGACGAGACGACGCGCGATGAGCTGCTCGGCGTCGCGGTCGAGCAGGCGGTCGCCCGCGCTCGCCACCATCACGGGGTCGAGCACGTAGTTCGGCAGGCGCCACCGCGCGAGTCCCGCAGCCACCGCGGCCACGACCTCGGCCGTGCCGAGCATGCCGCTCTTCACCGCGAGCGGGGGCAGGTCGGCGGCCACCGCGTCGAGCTGCTGCACCACGAGCGCGGCGGGGAGCGCCGCCCAGCCGCGCACCCCCATGGTGTTCTGGGCTGTCACGGCGGTGAGCACCGACGTGCCGAACACCCCGAACTGGTGGAAGGTCTTCAGGTCCGCCTGGATCCCGGCGCCCCCGCCGGAATCGGAGCCGGCGATGGTCAGCGCGATCCTCACGTAGCGCCGGTCCCCGGATTCTGGGCATATTGAAGGCCCGCAGGCCGCCGCTCAGATGCGAGGGAACCCATAGCCAGTAATCTGCAATCGACGATCCGCGATCTCCAACGCCGCAAGGCGCGCGGGCGGCGTGGGCTGGCGCTGGTCGAGGGCGTGCGGCTGGTGGAGGAGGCGCTGGCCGCCGGGCTGACGTTTCGCGGGGCCCTGGTCGCACCCGACCTCGCCCGCACGACCCGGGGCACGGCCCTGGTCGCGGAGCTGGCGCGCCACGCCGTGCCGGTCGAAGAAGTCGGGGGGCGCACACTCGTGCAGTTGGCCGACACGGAGACACCGCAGGGGATCGTCGCGGTGATCGAGCCGCCCAAGTGGGTCGCCCAGGATCTCGCGGTGGGCCCGGGCGCGGTGGCGCTGGTGATCGACGCGGTCCAGGACCCTGGGAACGTGGGGACGCTGATCCGCACGGCGCACGCGCTCGGTGCCGCGGGCACGGTGGTGTTGCGGGGCAGCGCCGACCCGACGAGCCCCAAGGCCCTGCGCGCCGCGATGGGCGCGACGTTCCGTCATCCCGTCGTGTTGTTGGACGACGCGGGCTTCATCGCGTGGGCGCGCCAGCAGGGCGTCACGCTGTGGGCGGCGGCCGCCGATGGCGTGCCCCTGCCACGTGGCCTCGCGGCGCGGCGGAAGGGGAAGGGGGACGCGGACGTGGCGGCGGAAGGACCGATCGCGGTCATCGTGGGGAACGAAGGCGCGGGGATCCGGCCCCAGCTGAACGCCGTCGCGGCGCAGCGGGTCGCGATCCCGCTGGCACAGGGCGCCGAATCGCTCAACGTCGCCGTCGCCGCCGGGATCCTGCTCTACGAGGTGACGCGTGGGCGCTGACACCATCGTCTTGGCCGGTACGGGGCTATGGGGCCTCTGTCTCGGCAGCTTCCTCAACGTCTGCATCCTCCGGCTGCCGCACGACCAGTCGCTCGTGCGGCCGCCCTCCACCTGTCCCCGCTGCCATCACCCGATCGCCTGGCACGACAACATCCCGGTCGTCTCGTGGCTCCTGTTGCGGGGCCGCTGCCGCCATTGTCGTGAGCCCATCTCGATCCAATACCCGTTGATCGAGCTGGCGGTGGGGGCGATCTGGATTGGGGCGGTGCTACGGTACGGCCTGAGTGTGCACGCCCTCGCGGGCGCGCTGTTCGGCACGATCCTGCTGGGGATCGCGATCACCGACGCGCGCCACTACCTGATCCCCGACGAATACACGTGGGGCGGCTTGGTCATCGGGCTCGCGCTGTCGCTCGCCGGCGGCGCCGACGGCTTCCTGCGCGCGGTGTTCGGCGCCGCGACCGGGTTCGCGTTGCTGTTCGCCGTGGCGCGGCTCGGCCAGTGGGCGTTCAAAGAGGAAGCGATGGGGGGCGGCGACGTGAAGATGATGGCCATGGTCGGGTCCTTCCTTGGGTGGAACGTGGGCGGCGGCAGTAACCTCGTGCGCGCGGCGGAAGGCGTATTGCTCACCGTGTTCCTGGGCGCGCTGCTCGGCAGCGCGATTTTTGTCCCTCTGTCCATCAAGAAGAAGCGTCTCGTGCCGTTCGGGGTATTCCTCGCCCTAGGGGCGGCGGTGACCTTCGTCTTCGGCGACGCCATCATCGCCTGGTACTTGCACTTCCTGCACGGGGAGTGAGGGCGATGGGCGATCCGTTCGACGGACTGTTCGACTCCAGCGCGGTGCTGGAGCGCGTAGGCATCGACCTCACGGCCCAGGCGCGGCGCGGCGATCTCGAGCCGGTGCGCTGCCGCGACGCCGAGATCGCCCGTGTGGTGGACATCTTGCTGCGCCACAACAAGAACAATCCTGCCCTCATCGGCAAGGCGGGCGTCGGCAAGACGGCGATCGTCGAAGGATTGGCGCAGCGGATCGCGGCCGGCGCAGTGCCGCCGGCCCTCAAAGACAGCCGCGTCGTTGCTCTGGACCATGTGGCCCTGCTCGCGGGCACGGCGTTCCGCGGGCAGTACGAAGAACGCGTCCGCAAACTGGTGCGCGAGCTGTCCGCCGACCCCGACTTGATCCTGTTTGTGGACGAGCTGCACAACTTGATCGGGCAGGGGACCGCGATCGGCGCCGCGATGGACGCCGCGAACATGCTGAAGCCGGCGCTGGTGCGGGGCGACATCCGGGTGGTCGGGGCGACGACGGGGGGCGAATACGACAAGTGGATCCGCGGCGACCCCGCCCTCGAGCGGCGCTTCCAGCCGGTGTTGGTCGAGGAGCTCGATGCGATCCAGACGTGGGTGGTGCTGGTGGCGCGCGGGCCGCGGCTCGAGCGACACCACGCCGTCGCCATCACGGACGATGCCCTCAAGGCTGCCATCGTGCTGACCGATCGGTTCGTCCCGGAGCGGGCGCGCCCCGACAAGGCGATCGACGTGTTGGACGAAGCGTGCGCGCACGCGCAGGCGACGGCCACGGTCTTGCCCGAGCTCGATCGCCTGATTCGGGAACGGCGCAAGGTCGACGCGATGATCCGCCGGGGACTCACTCACGAACGGGCCGCCGAGACGCCACCAGATGACCTCGTGGCCGAGATCTTCCCCATGCTCGAGCGCATCGGTGCCGAGATTGAGAAGATGCTGGGCGGGCCGGCACGCCCGAAGCCCGCGCGGGAAGCGTCCGAGGGCGCGACGCCAGCGCCGCCCTCCGCCACCGTCGTCGCGCGCCCGCGCCTCACGCTGGCCGAGCGCCGCGACGAGCTCGATCGGTTGCTGCGCCGCGAGCTCGAGCACCAGGGCATCGTCGTGACCGGACAGGATATCGCCCGCGTGGTTGCGGCGGCCGTGGGGAAGGGCATCGAGTGGCAGAGTTGAGCCCCCGCTGGCCGGCGGCCGCCCTGCTGGCCGGGTTGATGGGGGTCGGGACTGGAGGCTGGGGCTGCCGCCAGCGCGCCCAGCAAGTGCAGGGCGACGCCGAGCTCAAGCACGCCGTCGATCAGACGATGCCGGCCGTGGAGCGCGCGGTCGGTCTCACGTTCAAGCGGCGCCCCCTGGTGCTGCGGCGCAGCCGCGCCCAAGTCCACGACTACGTCATCCACAAGTTCGACGCCGACCTGCCGCCCGCCGAGCTCGGGGGGGCGGAGGCCGCCTACCGTCTGTTCGGGCTGATCCCCGACTCGCTCGACTTGCGGCGCACCATGATCGATCTCCTCACCGAGCAGGTCGCGGGATACTTCGATCCCGATTCCAACGCGCTGTACTTGCCGACGGACATCGACCCCAGCCAGGCGCGGCTCGTGGTGTCCCACGAGCTGGTGCATGCGCTGCAGGACCAATACGTGAATCTCGACTCGCTGGTGCAGCTCAAGCGGCAGAATGATCGCCGCACCGCGGCGCAGGCGATTCTCGAGGGGCAGGCGACGCTCGCCCAGATCCTCGTGCTGATGCCGGAGCAAAAGCTCGAGAGTCTCCCGAACTTCTGGAGCCTGCGCAGTGTGCTCGGCCGACAGGAGGAGCAGATGCAGGTCTTCGGGCGCGTGCCGCGGTGGCTGCGCGAGAGCCTGATCTTCCCCTACCTGGGCGGGGCCGAGTTCGTGCGGTGGTTCGACCGCACGTATCCCGGCACTCAGCCCTACGGCCCCCGCATGCCCGTTTCCACCACGCAGATCCTCCACCCCGCGCGCTACGCCGCGGGCGACAAGCCCGACGCCCTCGTGTTCGCCTCAGGGGCGCCCGGGCCCATTCGGTACGAAGACGGGCTCGGAGAATTCGAGATCCGGCTGCTGTTCGAGCAACACCTGGGGGACGACAGCGCCGCCGCTCTGCTGGCGGCCGGGTGGGACGGCGACCGCTATCAGGTACTCGGCGATGGCCCGGGGGCCCTGGTGTGGTATACGCTGTGGGACGACCGCGCGGGCGCGGAGCGGTTCCGCAAGGGGCTCGAGCGCGCCTGGCAGCGGCGCCGTACGGGCGGCGCCACCGCGCGACGCTGGGCGATCACACGGCTCGCCGTCCAGGGAGTGCCGGCCGTGCGGCTGGTCGACGCCCCGGCCGGATGGCGTGGCTGGAAGCGGCTGCCGGTGGTGCGGATCGCGCGCTGAGCGCCGCTGCGGCCGGTCGTCCCCGCGGCCCGGTCCGCCCACTTGGATTCTGGCAACTCGCTAACTACTTTTGTAGGCTTATGTTTACGACCCCTCCCGGGAGCGCACCCGGGTGGGGTGGGTGACGCTCGAGGGGCCGCCGCCGGTGGTGGCGGCCCAGGCCTGCCCCGAGACGACGCGCGCCCCCGGTACTGCGACTCGCTCTGCAAAGGACCTGACGAACGCTATGGCAACTCGGATTCGACTGCGACGCGTGGGACGCACCGGACAGAGCTACTTCCGGATCGTGGTGGCCGACTCGCGCTCGCCGCGCGACGGCCGGTTCGTCGCGACCATCGGAAACTACAACCCCCGCACCAACCCGCCGCACATCGCCGTGGACGCGGAGCAGGCGCGCGCTTGGCTCGAGAAGGGGGCGCTGCCGACCGACACCGTGCGCTCGCTGCTGAAAAAGGCCGGCGTGTTCGGCCAACGGCCCGCATAGTCGGGCGGCTGCGCAAGCCGCACGGCCAACAGGGGGAGGTGGCGGTGATCCCCCTGGTCGCCAATCCAGGGGCGGTGTTCGTGCCCCACGCCCGGCTGTACGTGGTGAACGAAGACCGGCACGTGATCGCGGGGCCGTTGGTCGTGGGCCGGCGGCGCGCCTACCACCGCGAGTGGCTGGTGGGGTTCCTGGGCGTGACGTCGCGTGAGGTCGTGGAGCAGTGGCGCGATCAGTACGTCGCCGTCGAAGAGACCGATGCTGACGATTAACGTCGTGACGCTGTTTCCGGAGATGTTCGGGGCGCCGCTCGCGGCCAGCATCGCCGGGCGCGCCGCGGGCAAGGGGCTGGTGCGGTACCGCATCGTGCCGCTGCGCGACTACACGCACGATCGTCACAAGACGGTGGACGACGCCCCGTACGGCGGCGGCGCCGGCATGGTGCTCAAGCCCGAGCCGTTCTTCGAGGCCGTGGAGGATCTGCGGGCCGCACCGCCCCTCGTGCTCCTGTCGGCCCGCGGCCGGGCCTTCGGCCATCGCGACGCCGTGCGGTTCGCCGTGGGACGGGAGCTGACGCTCCTGTGCGGCCATTATAAGGACGTGGATCAGCGGGTGGCGGACGGGCTGGGCGCGGAGGAGCTGTCGCTCGGGGATTTCGTGCTCTCGGGCGGGGAGCCGGCGGCGCTGTGCGTGATCGACGCCGTGGTGCGGCTGCTCCCCGGCGCGCTCGGAGATCACGAATCCGCCGCCACGGACTCGCATTACGACGGGCTCCTCGCGCCGCCGAGCTACACGCGCCCGCCGAGCTATCGCGGATTGGATGTGCCGGAGATATTGTTGAGCGGCGACCACGCCCAGATCGCGGCCTGGCGCGAGGCGGAGGCCGAGCGGATGACGCGCGAACGACGGCCCGATCTCTGGGCCCGCTATCAGGAACGAGGCTGACGTATGGAGCGACTGAGGGCGATCGAGCGGGAAGGGTTGAAGACGAACCTGCCCGCGTTCGATCCGGGCGACACGGTGCGCGTCATGGTGCGCGTGCGCGAAGGTGACAAGGAACGGCTGCAGGCGTTCGAGGGCGTGTGCATCGCCCGCCGCGGCGGGGGCATCAACGAGACCTTCACCGTCCGCAAGATCTCGGCGGGCGTAGGCGTGGAGCGGATCTTCCCGTTGCACTCGCCGTCCATTGCGGAGATCGAGCTGGTCCGCAAGGGGCGGGTGCGCCGGGCGAAGCTCTACTTCCTGCGGCGCCTCGCCGGCAAGGCGGCGCGCATTCGCGAGAAGCGCGGCGTCGTGGTCCCCGAGTCGGCGGAGAAACACGACGCGTGAGGGGTCCCCGCCCCACCCTCGAGCGCGAACTTGCGTTCTGGCTCGCGGGGGATGGGGGCGGCGGACTCGTCGCCGGGCTCGATGAAGCGGGCCGCGGTCCCCTGGCCGGTCCAGTGGTGGCCGCGGCCGTCGTGTTTCCACCCTTCGTGAAGCCGATCCGCGGCCTGCGGGACTCGAAAATGCTGCCCCCGCTGCGCCGCGCCCGGCTCGCGCGCGTCGTATGGGCGCGGGCGCTCGCGGTCGGCGTCGGCGCGGCCAGCGTGCGCGAGATCGACCGGCTGAACATCCGGCGCGCCTCCATCCTCGCCATGCGGCGCGCGCTCGACCGTCTCGCGGTCCGGCCCGCGCACGTGCTGGTGGATGGGCTGCCGGTGCCCGAACTCGCGTGCCCCCATGAGGCGATCGTGGACGGAGACGTGCACTGCCACTCGATCGCCGCCGCCTCCGTGGTGGCGAAGACGCTGCGCGACCGCCTGATGGAGCTGCTGGCGCGCCGCCACCCCTGCTACGCGTGGGCGAGCAACAAGGGCTACGGGACGCCGGAGCACCTCGCCGCGCTCGCCGCCTTCGGCTTTACGTCGCATCACCGCAAGAGCTTCGCCCCGGTCGTCCAACTGTCATTCGTTTAGGGTTCCGCGCACCGTCACGAGGGACCTGCTGCTGCGGCGGAGCTCGGCCGCCGGAACGCTCAGCGCGGCGGCCGAGCCCGTTTCAGTCCCCGCTTGAACTCGGCGAGCGGCCGGGTATTCAGCACGTCGCTCGCTTCCAGCCCGCCGCGCCGCGCCAGGTCCACCGCATACCGCATGAAGCTGAGATTGCCCGGCTGGTGACTGTCCGTCGATAGCACGAACCGGACGCCGTGCCGCTTGGCCGCCGTGGCCAGGGTATCCGGCAGATCCATGCGCTCGGGATGCCCGTCGAGCTCGAGGAGGCAACCGGTGGCGGCGCAGGCCCGCGCCAGCGCGTCGAAGTCGAGCGGGTAGGGCTCGCGCGCGCCGAGCCGCCGCCCCGTCGGATGCCCGATCGCGTCGATCGAGCGATGCTCGACGGCGCCGAGGAGCCGGCGCGTCAGCTGGGCTTCCGTCTGCGTGAGCCCGTAATGGATCGTGGCGACGACGTAGTCCGCGTCGGCCAGCACGTCGTCCGGCAGGTCGAGCTTGCCGGTCTCGAGTATGTCGAGCTCGACGCTCTTCAGGATCGTGAAGCCGCGGCTGGCGGCGTTCCACTCGTCGATCGTACGCCACTGCTCCCGGAGCCGCCGCGCATCGAGCCCATGGGCCATGGTGACCCGCTTCGAGTGGTCGGTGATGGCGATGTATGCGTAGCCCAGTGCGCGGGCGGCATGGGCCATGTCGTCGATCGTCGCCTGACCGTCGGTGGCACTCGTGTGCATTTGCAGGTCGCCACGGATGTCTTGCAGCTCGACCAGCCGGGGCAACTGGTGGGCGCGGGCGAGCGCGATCTCGCCGCGCGCCTCCCGCAGCTCCGGCGGCATCCAGTCGAGCCCGAGCTTGGCGTAGATCTCTTGCTCCGTCTTCCCGGCGATGCGCCGCGTGCCCTGAAACAGGCCGTACTCGTTCAGCTTGTAGCCGTGCTCCTGCGCGATCTTGCGCAGTTCCACGTTGTGCGCCTTGGAGCCGGTGAAGTACTGGAGCGCGGCGCCGTACGCGGCCGGCTCGACCGCCCGCAGATCCACCTGTAAACCGCCGGCGAGCTTCACCGTGGCGCGCGTGTCGCCCTGGGACAGCACCGAGGCGACCTCGGGGTAGCGCACGAAGTGGCTCATTACCTGCGCGCTGTGCTGCGAGGTGACGAGCACGTCCAAGTCGCCGATCGTCTCGCGCCGCCGGCGGTAGCTCCCCGCCACGGCAATCTGCTCCACCCCCCCACCCGCCTCGATATACGTCACGAGGGCGGTGGCGGCGGCCTCGGCCTCGTTCAGCAGCAGCCGCCGCGCCGTCGCCTGGGCCTGGCCCAACCCGGCGCGCATTTTCTCCACCATCTTGGGCCCGAAGCCCTTGAGCTGCTCGACCGTGCCGCCGTCGAGCGCCCGCGCCAGGTCCGCCGCCGACTTCACCTTGAGCTTTTTGTACAGCAGCTTCACGCGCTTGGGCCCGAGCCCGGGGATGCGCAGCAGGTCGAGCAGGCCGGCGGGGAGCTTGGCGGCGAGCTGCCGGTGGAGCGGCAGCTCGCCCGTGGTGACGATGGCGGTGATCTTTTCCGCCAGGTCCTCCCCGATGCCGGGGATCTCGGTCAGGGCCTTCGTCCCCGACCGCGCCAGCTCGGCGAGGGCGTCCGGGTAGTCGCGGATGGTGCGAGCGGCGTTGCGGTAGGCGCGCACCCGGAACGGGTTGGCGTCTTGGATCTCGAGGAGATCCGCGACCTCGTCGAACAGCCGGGCGATGTCGGGGTTCTGCATCGGTAGTCAGTGCCGGGAAACTTCCCACCCGGACTCGCCCACCGCCAGGCCGGCAACCGACGCTCTGCCTTGCGCCCGTCACGATCCGGTGCTAATTCTGCCACGCCCTTGTAACACCGTCCTGCCGGAGACATACCCGATGACGTGCGGCACTCCCTGGAGCCCGCGCCCGCTGCTCCTCTTGCTCGGCGTGGCGTTCGTCCTGCTCGCCCTCCCCGCGCCGCTCGTGGCGCAATCCCAGGCCACCACGGGCATTATTCGCGGCGTGGTCTCGGACCCCGCCGGCGCGCCGGCGGCCAACGCTCGCGTGATCCTGCACGAGACGCAGACCAACTTCACGCGCACGCTGACGACGGACGCGACGGGGAACTTCACCGGCACGTTGCTCCCGCTGGGGGTCTACGACGTCACGGCGCGGGCCGTAGGGTTCGCGGAGGTGAAGCGCACGGGCGTCCAGCTGAGCGTCGGCCAAACGGTCGATCTCCGGCTCCCCCTCGCAGCGATCACGCTCCAGGCCGTCACGGTCGAGGCCGCGCCGGCGGTCGTGGAAGTGACCAAGACCGACGCGTCGACGCCGATGGGGACGCAGGTGGTGTCGGGCCTGCCGAACAACGGGCGCAACTTCCTCAACCTCACCCTGCTCACGCCCAACGTCGCGATCGTCCAGGGCCCGGACGGCGACGAGCTGACGGTGGCGGGCCAGCGCGGCATCCACAACAACGTCTCGGTGGATGGCGCCGACTTCAACAACCCGTTCTTCGGCGAGCAGCGCGGCGGCCAACGGCCGGCGTTCACGTTCAACCTGGACGCGGTGCAAGAGCTCGTGGTCACGGCGGGCGGCGCCAACGCCGAGTTCGGCCGTTCCTCGGGCGGCTTCGTGAACGTGATCACCAAGTCCGGCACCAACGAGTTGAAGGGCACGCTGCACTACTACGGCAAGTTCGACGCGCTGTCGGGGACACCCCAGCACACCTTCGCCAACGGGAGCGTCGAGAGTTTCAACCCCGACTTTCGGCAGCATCAGTTCGGCTTCACGCTGGGCGGCCCCATCCAGCGGGACCGGGCCTTCTTCTTCTTCGCCTACGATCAGCAGATCTACAACGACGTGAAACAGAAGACCCGGCCGCGGAGCGCGGCGTTCGACTCGCTCCAGTCGTTCCTCGCGGCGCGCTATCCCGTGCTCGCCGGTGATTTCGGCCCCATCGCCCGCACCAACGACGCGCGGGCGGCGCTCGCAAAGTTCGACTTTCGCCTGTCCGATCGACACCGCCTGTCGCTCAAGTACAACTACACCTGGTCCGAACAGAAGAACGGCACCTTTGACGTGGACACCTGGGGCGCGAGCGCCAACGGCCTCGAACAAGACCACTCGAACGCCGTGAACGGCAGCCTCGAGTCGTTCCTGTCGTCGCAGACGTCGAACGAGTTCCGGTTCCAGTTCTCGCGGGAGGACCGGCCCCGCCCCTACAGCGGCCCGAACAACCCGCGGGGCGACACGACGGGGGTATCCTCGATCTTCGGTGCGGGCGTGCCCTTCCACGACACAGACGTGGATCCGGCGAATGCGTTCCGGTTCGGGCTGCCGTTCTTCCTGCCCATCTCGGACGACCACGACACGCGCTACCAGGTGCTCGACAACGTGTCGATCGCGCGCGGCAACCACTTGATCAAGTTCGGTGGCGAATGGAACCGCACCGCGACCACGCAGATCTTCGTTGGCTTCGCCGACGGGCGGATGGCGTTCAACAGCGTGTACGGGTTCGAACAGTTCGTGCAGAACGGCTCGCATTGGGTCCAGTGCGCCAACGGCACGAGCGGCGTGTATCCCACGCAAACCACGTGCGCCGGAAGCTCAATCGTCGGGCCGGTGCTCCTGTACCTGCAGCAGTCGGGCGTCGGCTCCAACACCGTGAAACAGGCCGGGACGCAGACGATCGTGCAGAACGAGTTCGCCGTGTTCCTCCAGGACACCTGGAAGCCGTCGCCCAAGCTCACGCTGAACTACGGCCTGCGGTGGGAGGCCCAGATCGAGCCGGATCCGATCACGCCGCCCTCCCAAGTGTTCTTTGCGCCCTGGATCGGCAAGACGGTGACGACCGCCAAGGGGCAGTTCACGTTTCCCTCGGACGGCACGATTCCGTCCGATAAGAAGATGTGGCAGCCCCGCCTGGGGCTCGCGTGGGACCCCGCTGCCGATGGGCGCCAGGTGTTCCGCGCCGACGCCGGGATCTACTACGCCCGCATCCCGGGCTTGAACCTCGCGAGCGTGCGCAGCACGAACGGCTCGCTCGGCCAGACGCTCTTCGGTTCGAGCGGCACGGTCGGATTCCTCCCGCCGCCGGCCTACGACAGCCTGCTGCCGTTGGCCACCGGTACCCCGTTCCAGCCCGACGTGTACGTGGTCGACCGCAACTTCCAGAACCCGCGGACCATCAATTTGACTGTCGGCTACGAGCGCCAGGTGGCGAGCGACCTGGCCGTGTCCGTCAGCTATACCCATGCCCGCGGCGACTACCTCACCCGCTTCATCAACCGCACCGACCCGGTGTTCGGCAGCCCGTTCTCGAGCGGCCCCAACGGGATCGGGCGCTTGTTCAACGTCGAAAGCACCGGCAAGTCCCGCTACAACGGCGTCACGGTTGGCGTGAAGCGGGTGCTCGACCCCAACCTGCAGTTCGACGTGAACTACACGCTGTCGTTCGACAAGTCGGATGACGACAACGAGCGGGATCCGTTCACCTTCCGGTACGCCGAGGCCGACTCGCTCACCAAAGAGTACAACTGGAGCGACCGCGACCAGCGGCACCGCTTCAACGCCTGGTTCTTGAGCAAGATCTTCGGGTTCGCGGTGAACAACCGGGTGAGCTACTACTCGGCGCAACCGGCGTCCGAGACGTGCGTCAATAACCAGCCGAGTGGCATCGAGACGAACAGCTACGGCGCGGGCGGCCCGCAGCAGCGTATCTGCGCGGATGGCCACATCCTGCTGCGGAACACGATCCGCCGGGACAACGCGTACTTCTCCTGGGACATCCGCATCTCGCGCCCGTTCCCGGCCGGCCCGCGCGGCCAGGTCGAGGCGATCATCGAGATCTTCAACCTCACCAACGCCGACAACTTCCGGGCCCCCGCCCCGGGCGGGAGCTTCCTAAACTTCGACGGCACGCTGCGCTCCGGACTGGGGGACCCCCGCCAGCTGCAGGCGGGGCTGCGGTGGGCGTTCTAACGCGTCCCTAGCGGCGGACAAGAACGGCGGGGGGGCGGCGTGGCCGCGGGGCCATGCCGCCCCCCGGTGTGTTCGACCGGCCCTAGCGGCGCCGCAACAAGACGATGCCCGACATGCGCCGCATTTCCTCGCGCCGCGCGGCCGGGGTGAACCGCTCGAGCACACGCCACAGCCAGGCGAACGGCACATCGGCGCGGTGCAGCCGCTTCGCCTCCTCCCACATCGACCGGAACTCGGCCTCCTCCCAGCCGTGTGGCTGGAAGAACCGCGTGCTCTCCGCCGGCGCGAACTGAAAGGGCGCATTGCCGGCCGCGAGAGCCGGGCCCCAGTTCTTCGCCATCATTTTGATCAGCCGGGGCGAGGCGAGGTCGAGCAGCCACCACCCGAACGACGGCGGAGCGGCGAGGTCGCGGGCCAGCGCAGCGACCTGGTCGGGGGTGAGGTAGATGAGTAACCCCTCGCTCACGACGAGCACGTGCCGCCCGGCGGCGCCGATCGTTCCGAACAACATGCGCCGCCCGTCCACGTCGGTCAGATCGAGGCCGATGCGTTCGAGCGCGGCGACTGGCCGCTCGGCGGCGAGCTGCGCTTGCTTGTAGGCGATGACGTCGGGGAAATCGACCTCGATCCAGCGCAGTGCGCGGGGCAGGGGCAGCCGGTAGGGCCGCGTGTCGAGCCCAGCCGCGAGGTTGAGCACCGTGTCGACGCCGTCCCGCGCAATCGCGCCGAGGATCAGCTCGTCCATCACGGCCGTGCGGACAATCATCGGCCACGCCCAGGCGCGGCCCTTCGGCAGCCGGTCCAGGATCCGCTCGGCGCGCTCCCCGGCGAGGCGGCGGGCGTAGGGGTCGTGAAACAGCGCGTCGGGTCGGTCGGACTCCATCGCGCGGTACAAGGCGACCCAACGGGCCGTGTCCGAGACGTGTTGAATGGTGTCGGCCGTGTCGCTCAGAATTGCTCCCAGCAGCGAGTCGGCCAGAACCTAGCCGGACGAACGTCCGCCGTCGAGCGCGACCCAGTGGTACCGGCCGGGGCCGGACCGGCGCGCGCCGATCGGGTGGGCGATGCGCAGGCGGGACGCTCGGGTCCGGTCGCGCCCAGGGGGCGCGCGTGGGGTGCCGCCCCGTCACGAACGCCCCAGGGCTCGATATCTTTGGCTCCGTGACCGCGCCCTCAGCCCGCCTCTCGCTGGTCGTGCCCGTGCGCGATGGCGCCGACCATTTGCCGGCGCACCTCGAAGCGCTGCGCCAGTTCTTGTGCGGGCAGGCGCGGCCGGGGGAGCTGATCCTGGTAGACGATCACAGCGAGCCCGGGGCCGCCCGCCTGCTGGCCGAGTTCGCAGCGCGCTCGCCGGGCGTCACCCTGATCCGCAACGACGCCAACCGGGGCAAAGGCTTCTCGGTGGCGCGCGGCATGCAAACGGCGCGTGGCACGTACCGGCTGTTCACGGACGCGGACCTCGCCTACCCGCTCGACGAGATCGCCAAGATCGTGCACGCGCTCGAGACGGGATGCGACGTCGCGATCGCCTGCCGTGTCCTCCCCGAGTCCCGCTACCTCATGAGCCCGACCTTCTTCCACTACCTCTACACGCGGCATCTGATGAGCCGCGTCTTCAACCGCGTGGTCCGGCTGACCCTGTTGCCAGGGATCCTCGACACCCAAGCGGGGCTCAAGGGCTTCACTGCCCGCGCCGCCGACCTGATCTTCCCGCGGCTCACCATCCCCGGCTTCGGGTTCGACGTCGAAGCGCTCTTCATCGCCCGCAAGCACGGCCTCACGATCACGCAGGCGGCGGTGCATTACCGCTACGACGACGAGCCGAGTACGGTGCGCTTCGCGGAGGCCGCGCTCGAAATGCTCCAGGACTTGGCAAAGATCCGCTGGAACAACCGGCGGGGGCGCTACGCCTAGCGAGTGCCACCTCGTCGTCAACGCCGACGATTTCGGGCTCTCGGCGGGAGTGAATCGCGGCATCCTGGAGGCGCACGCGGCGGGCACGGTGTCGTCGGTGTCCGCGCTGGTGACGGCACCCGGGTGGGACGACGCCGTCCGCGCGCTGCGCCGCCTGGGCGCGTCGCTCGGCGTGGGGTTGCATTTCAACCTCACGGCCGGGACGCCCCTGAGCGACCGGAGCGGTCGCGGCACCGGTGCGCGGACGCTGGTGGATGCCCGCACGGGGCGGTTCCACGCCCTCCCGGCGCTCATCGCGCGCGCGCTCGCCGGGCGGATCGATCCCGCCGAGGTGGCGGCCGAGTGTGCGGCGCAGCTCGTGCGCCTGCGTGACGCGGGCGCGACCGTCACGCACCTCGACGGTCACCGCCACGTCCACGTGCTGCCGGGCGTGTGGCGTCCCGTCGTCGAGACGGCCCGCGCCCACGGGGTGACCGTGGTCCGGGTGCCGCTCGAGCCGCTCGCGACCCATCTCGCCAACTGGCGTGCGCTCCTCAAGAAGATCGCGCTCGCGGCCGCGTGGCGCGTCGCCGCCGGTCCTGGTGCGCGGCCCCGGCACGCCGATCGCTTCTACGGTCTCTCGCTCCAAGGCGACGCCCATTTTCTCGAGCGCCTGCTCGCGTTGCTCGACCGCCTGGCGCCCGGGACCACCGAGTTGATGGTGCACCCCGGGTATGTGGACGGCGGCCTGGCGGGCTGGGACGATTACACGGCGCCCCGGGTCGCGGAACTCGCCGCGCTCACGTCGGCTGGGGTGGTGGCGCGTTTTCGGAGCGGACGGTTTCGTCTGGTCCACTTCGGCGCGCTCTGACCAGCAACTCCCGTTGCATCACGACCCACGCCACGAGGCAGGGAAGCCCCTTGATCCGGTACGGGATCAAGAACCCCTCCTTCAGCGCCCGCGGCACCACCTCGATGTCGTGCAGCACCATCACGACCACTGTGAACGCGAGCACGGCGGTCCGGAGCCGGTCGGGAGGCGAGGTCACGTACCAGATCGCGATCCCGGCATAGGCGATCACGAAACTGGCGCGCTCCGACTGGTGATTGAAGAGGACGAGGTAGACGAGGAGCGAACACAGGAACAGACGCCGGAACTCCGCGTCGTCCCACCGGGCCCGTCCGAGCGCGACGGGGAGCAGCAGGAGGATCGTGCCCGCGAGTTGCACCGGCCACGCGGGCCAGTCCGCCCCAAACCACTGGTAGAGGTATTGCATCATGGAGTAGCCGCGGTGTATCTGCGCGGCGTCCGCGGCTTCCGTGGCACGCCAGGAGCGATACTGCGCCGCGAGCTCGTGGGGCGATACGACCAGGAGCGGCACCAGGGCGAGGCCCACGAGCGCCCCGGCGCACAGCAGGGCGAAGCGCCAACGGCGGGGGTGGAAGACCGCGAGCGCCACCCCGCCCAGGGGGAAGATCTTGATGAAGGCGTCGAGCCCCAGGAGCCCGGCGGCGCCGGCCTGGCGACCGCGCTCGAGTGCCAGAAACGCGAGGATCAGCAGCGCGGTCACCAGCGCGTTGCTCTGACCGTATTGCATCGCGAACAGCATCTCGAGGTACACGAGCCCCATGGCAAGCGTCGCCGGACGCTCGGGGAGGAGGCGGTCGAGTGCGTACCACAACAGCAGCGCGTTGAGCAGACTCCAGCCCAGGAACCCTACGGCGAACGGCACGTAGGCGAAGGGCGCGAACAGCAGCGCGAACGTTGGACTGTACTTGTACAGGTCGAAGTGCTGCTCGGGATGGGCCGCGTACAGGTCGCGGCCGGCCATGAGGTTGAGACTGGCCGAGCGGAACACGCTGAAATTGTTGTTGTGGCCGAGCACGGCCTGCTGCACGGTGACGAGCGCCGCGCTCACGCCGTAGAGTGCGAGGAGGACGGGGCGGACCTTCATTGGGGCGGGCTCACGGTGCTTGCAATCTTCCCTGGGCGGGGTGGGACGGCTAGCCGAGCGGCGGCCGCGCGAGCGCGGCGTCGACTTGTGGCGGCGTCGACCCGGGGCGAAGTTTCGCCGCCAGGGGCTCCGTGTCGCCTGCGTCCTCTTTTCTGTCTCTCCCAGTCCTCCACTGCCCGAGTCCTCGCCTGATGGGTCGACCGGGGAGGTAACCGCGAACATGGGTCGTGGCGCGACGCGCGTCTGGGTGCGCGGCAACGTTCGCTTGCGCAGTCCGGCGTGCTGAGACTCGTTCGCCGCGCGCTGAAGCGCGCGGGCGACGCCCTGAAGGCGCTGGCGCGCGGAGTGGCGCCGAGCGGCCGCGCGCGTGCGGAGCCGCTCACGGACCTGCCGGGGTGGGCCCGCGTCGGCCCGAAACGCCGGGCGCATGTCCGGCGCGTGGCGGAACTCGTCGAGCGCTGGGCGGAGGAGGTCGGGGTGTCCAAGCGAGAACGCGACCGCTGGCTCCGGGCCGTCTGGCTGCACGACGCGTTGCGCGACGCCCGCCTCACCAAGGGCACGACGCACGGCCCCGCCGCCGCCGATCGCGCGGCCCTGGACGGCGAGGCCGACCCGGGCGTCCTCGACGCGGTGCGCTATCACTCGCACGGGTACGCGGGCTGGGACGACGTGGGCAAGATGCTCTACCTGGCGGACTACCTCGAGCCGGGCCGCAAGCGCCGCGCCAAGGAGCGGGAGAAGCTCGCCGAACGCGTCCCCGGGGACCGCGACCGGGTGCTGCGCGAGGTCGTGGCGCAGCAGATCCGCTGGCGCCTGCGGGCGGGCCGGCCGGTCCATCCCCTCACCGTGGAATTCTGGAACTCCCTGACCGACCGCTGAGGCGCCCCCGGCCTTACCGGGGTGACCCCTCGGACTCCGTGGAGGGGAGCGAGAGGCGCAGCCCGCGGTGGCAATAACGGCACGTGACGGGCTGGGGTGCGCGCCACCGGGGGGCGAGATCGAGCGCCTGCTCCTGGTGGCAATCGGGGCAGGTGGCGCGGGCGTCGGTGGCGAGCTGCGTGGTGCCGAGCCGTTGAACGAACTGCCAGACGCCGTAGAGCAAGAAGGACGGCACGAGCACGAAGTGGGCCAACGGAATGAACACCGACACCAGCGCCACACCCCACCATTGCCCGAGCGCCGCGAGCGCGCGGCGCCAGCGCTGCTCGCGGGTGAAGACGTGGATCGTCACCGTGCCGCGCCGCGGCGCGCCCGTATACCCGGAGAGGATGAACGTCTGGACGCGGGTGCCGTCGGCAGGAGCCGGACGGGCCGCGCTCATCGCGGCTTCGAGTCGCCGTGCGGCACGCGCCTGAGCATCCCCCGAATCGTGCGCAGCCGATGCGTGAGCCATCCCGCTTCCCGCGCGCCGTCGTCTCGCGCGACATGCAGCCATGCGGCCATGACTCCCGTCCGGCCGAGGTAGCCGACCAACTGGGTCGGATCCTCGCGGCTCACCACGGGAAGACGCCCAACATCGCGCTCCAGCATCTTCTGCGTCGCCTCTTCGAGCAGCTCATCGGGATAGGTGACGCTCAGCGCGGTGCTGCCTATTTGGAGCACGCTCTGGCCCGTGACGTCCACTTGCTCGAGCGCCCGCACCAAATCGCTGCGGGTCAGGAGGCCGACCAGCCGCCCCGCATCGTCCACGATGGGCCAGGCGTGGCGACGCGCCAGCACGGGGTCGAGCTCGGCGAGGCGCAGGAAGAGCGTGTCCACGGGAAGGTCGGCCGGGACGGTCGGGACGTCCTTATCCATCACATCGGCCACCCGCAGCCGGTGCAACGGGCTCACGCTATACTCGCGCATCACGTGATGGCCGCGCCGGGCGACCTTCTCGGTGAGGATGGAGCGTTTCATCAAGAGGACCGTCACGGCGTCGGCCGCCACGCAGGCGACGAACAGACTAGGGAACAGGTTCACGTCATGCGTCAGCTCCAGCATGAAGACGACCGCCGTGAACGGTGAGCGCATCGTCCCACCCATCATGGCGTCCATGCTCATGGCCGCCCACACCCCCGGATCGCCGTTCGCCCAGTGCGCTTCCACCGCCCCCAGACACCCGCCCACGATGAGGAGCGGGGCGAGCACGCCCCCCGACGTCCCGGACCCCAGCGCCACCGCCCAGATAACCGCCTTGGTGATCATCAGCCCCAGCAGCGCCGCACCGAGGAGGTGCCCGGCGAGCAGGTCGTGGATCGTGTCGTAGCCGACCCCGAGGGCGCGCGGGTAGGCGAGCCCACCGAGACCGACGACCGCGCCGCCGATGATGGGCCACCACATCCAGTGAATCGGCAAGCGGCGGAACAGATCCTCGCACGCGTACACGAGCCACGTAAGCAGCCCCGAGCCGAATCCGGCGACGAGTCCGATGGCGAGCGCGATGACCAGGGTGCTGAGGGGCAGGGCAGCATGCGCCACCGGGAAGATGGGGCCGGTGCCGAGCAGCGGTACGCGGAGCGCACCGGCGACGGCGGCGGCGCACGCGACCGGGATGAAGCTGCGCGGCTTCCACTCGAAGAGCAGCAACTCGACCGCGAGCAGGACCGCGGCCACCGGCGTGGCGAACACCGCCGCCATCCCGCCGGCCGCGCCCGCCACGAGGAGCGTCTTGCGTTCCGCGGCCG
>DATBBW010000141.1:0-13088 GCA_036270795.1 Gemmatimonadales bacterium
GTGGTGTATCGCGCGTTCGATCGCGAGCTAAAGGAGCCGGTGGCGATCAAGACGCTCCGGCCCGAGGGGCTCGCCGGCGATGGAGTCGCGCTCGAGCGGTTCAAGCAGGAGATCCGCCTCGCGCGCAAGATCGCCCACCGCAACGTCGTTCGCACGTACGATCTGGGCGAGGCGGACGGCCTGTATTATCTGACGATGGAGTACGTGGAGGGGACGACGCTGAAACAACTGATCGCCGCTCGGGAGAAGCTACCGGTGCCCGTCGTCCTCACCATCGGCAAGCAGCTGTGTCGGGCGCTGGAGGTGGCGCACGAGCAAGGCGTGATCCACCGCGACATCAAGCCCCACAACATCGTGGTCGACGCCTCGGGGTTCCTCAAGGTCATGGACTTCGGGATCGCGCGGCTGGCCCACCCGCCGCAAGGGCAGGGGCTGACCCAGGACGGCGCGTCGATCGGCACGCCCGACTACATGTCGCCCGAGCAGCTCGCGGGCGAGGAGGTAGACGCCCGCAGCGACCTTTACTCGGCAGGCGTCGTCCTGTTCGAGTGCTTGACCGGCCGCGTGCCCTTCGTGGCCGACACGGTCTACGCGCTCATCTCGCAACACCTCGAGGGCACGCCCCCCGACCCGCGGACGCTCAACCCCAGCGTGCCGGAGGCGCTGGCGCAGGTGGTGCTGCGAGCGATGGCGCGAGCCCCTGCGGATCGCTACCCCACGGCCGGGGAGCTGCACGCCGCCCTGACGGCGATCGCCTGAGCGACGCGCGGCGCTCCCTTAGATCCCGCCGAACCAGGGGTAGCCCTGGTCCTCCCAATACCCGCCGGGGCGCTGGTCGGTAAAGGTCATCGAGACCAGGTACTTCGTCAGCTTATAGCCCAGCTTGATCGGCGCGTACAGCCGTAGCGGCGCTCCGTGGGCGGGGGGGAGCGGGTTGTCGTTCATCCCATAGGCGAGAATCGCCTGCGGATGCATCGCGCTCGCCAGATCCCAGCCGTTCGAGTAGCCGGCGTCGAACGAGGCGAAGCGGACGTAGCGGGCGGCGGCGAGCGGGCGGCAGCGCGCCGCCACGGCCGTGAGCGGCACGCCGTGCCAGCTGGCGATCGCCGACCACCCCTCCACGCAGTGGTGCTTCACGGTGTAGGAGGCGCGGGGCATGCGCATCAGATCGTCGAGCGACAGCTGGAGCGGCTCGGCGACGAGCCCGTCCACGCGCAACCGCCACGTTCCCGGATCTGCGAGCAGCGGTACCATCGAGGAGATGAAGTAGCTCGGGAGGCTCGCGCTCCGCTGGGCCGCACTGTAGGTGCGCGCCAGGCGGGTGGGCGCGAACAGCAGCTTCTCGCCCACCCAATCGTTCACCCGGCTCACGCCGAGCAAGCCGGGTCGCAGCACCGATCCGCCGTCCCAGCCGCACGCCGCGGCGAGCGACGCCGTGGCCGCGCGCGCCGCGAGCGAGAGGAAGGCTCGTCGGTCCGCCGCCCTAGTCATGGCTCGGGAACCGGCCCCGGTACCAGCCGGTGATCATCGCCCGCAACGACGCGGGATCCACGGCAAACACGAGGATCACGTGGACAATGCTGAAGGCGACGAAGATCCAGACAACCCAAAAGTGCCAGTAACGCGCCGCCTGGAACCCGCCCAGCAGCGCGGTCACCCAGCCGAACTGCACCGGCTTGTAGATCGCGAGACCTGTGAGCACGGCGAGGGCGCCGAGCCCGTACACGCTCGTGTACGCGAGCTTTTGCAGTGGATTGTGCTTTCCCTGGGCTGGGTGCTCGGCGCGCAGCCCCAGGTAATACCGCATCATCTGCACCGCACCCGGCACGTCGCGCGGGCGGAACAGCAAGGCGCGCCACTCGCCGCTTTGTACGAGGTACCCGAGGTACACGAGCCCGCAGGTGACCAGCGGCCACATCAAGGCGAAGTGCCAGTTGAGCGCGCCCGCGAGCCAGCCGCCGAGCCGCGACCACGTGGGGAAGCGAGCGTCGTCGAACGGGCTCGGGAAAAACGGGCCACCGCTCGCGCCAAACCGGGCGTAGGCCTCGTAGATCTGCAGACCGCTCGCGATCATGCCGCCGAGCGTGAGTGCGGTGAGCCAGTGGGTCACGCGCACAATCCAGTGGTGCCGGCGCACGAACGGGCGCGACACTCCCGCGGATGTGGGCGCTGCAGCAGGTTCGGTCATACAGGCGTTCGGGGCACGCTTCACGCTACTAGGGCGCCCAAGGGCGCGGAAGGGTCGCGACCACCCGAGACGGCGCGCGCGCCGCCGCCGGGGCGCGCCATCCCGCAGCGCCGCGCCACTTGCGAGGTTGGGTGAGGGAGGTGTGAGAAGGCTCTCATGTCGGCCGCCGCGCCCGATCCGCGCCTCGCGCCGGGACGGATTGCCTCACACGAGCAGGGGGCGCGTGCCGCCGCCAGCGCCAGCGGCGCCTCGCCCAGGTCTCGGAGCGGTGCCCGTGTCACCTCGCAACTCCGGGTGGGCTTGGGGCCAATATATTTCCCGCAATGCGGCCTGCCTTGCTGGTGGCGCTGGGCTGGGTCACCGCGTGCCAGACGCGCGCCGTGACGACGACGACGCGCCAGGTGGATCCCCTCGACTTCGCACGGCTCGAGCGGCGCGACTCGGTGGACAGCGCGCTCCTGCGGCCGCGCGTTATCGCGCAACCGACCGTGGTGCTGTTCTGGCTGCGGGCGGCGGATACGCTCCACGCCGACGACCAGGCGGAGACGGTGGACGACCTGACCTACTACACCGAGCAGGTGGCTCCGGCACTGGAGGCGAACGGGATCCGGCTGCTCGCGACCAACGCCGACACGGTGTACGTGACGCTGCCTCACAATCAGCGTCGCACGGTGCTGTTGTCCGGCCTCGACTATCCCTTCGGCTATCTCTTCGTCGACCCGGGCGGTCCCGAGCGGATCCTCACCGGCGTCTACGCCGACGATGAGCTGATGGACGAGCTGCGGGCGTACTTCGATCTGCCCGAGGACACGACCACGGCGCGGCCGCGGATCACAACCTGAGCGTGGTGCCGAGCCCTCCCACCGACCTGGTGCTCACCGGCGGCGACGTGGTGTTGCACGGGGACGGCTGGCGCGTGGAGCGCGCCGACGTGACCGTGCGGGCGGGGCGCATCGCCGCGATCGGCCCGCCGGCGACCCGGCCGACCGGAGCGGGGGCACGGCGCGCCGTCGCGTTCCGTGACTGCAGCGGCTGCTTGATCCTCCCCGGGTTGATCCAGGCCCACGTCCACCTCTGCCAGACGCTGTTCCGAGGCCTCGCCGATGATCTCCGGCTCGAAGACTGGTTGGCGCGCTGCATCTGGCCCCTCGAGGCGGCGCATACCGAGGAGACTGTGTACTGGTCCGCCTTGTTGGGGGCCGCCGAGCTGCTGCTCGGGGGGACGACCGCGATCCTCGACATGGAAACCGTCCGGCATACCGGCGCCGCGTTCGAGGCGCTCGAGCGGATCGGGATCCGCGCCACCGCCGGAAAGTGCCTGATGGACGCCCACCCCGAAGGCGCACCGCTGGAGCTCGCGGAATCGACGGATGCCGCCCTGGCCGACGCGGAGGCGCTGGCGGCGCGCTGGCACGGGGCGGCGGGTGGCCGGCTCCGGGTGTGCTTTGCCCCGCGCTTCGTGCCGAGCTGCTCCGGACCCCTGCTCCGGGCCGCGAGCGATTTGGCCGAGCGGTTCGACGCGCAGCTCCATACCCACGCCGCCGAGACGATCGTCGAGCGAGAAACCGTGGTACGGACGACCGGCTTGGAGGAGATCGCGTACCTCGACTCCGTCGGAATTGCGGGTGCCCGAGCGGTCTTGGCCCACTGCGTGTGGGTGGACGCGCACGAGATCACCCGGCTTGCGCAGCAGGGCACGAACGTGGTGCACTGCCCGTCGTCCAATCTCAAGCTGGCGAGTGGGATCGCCAAGGTGCCCGAGATGCTCGACGCCGGCTGTCACGTGGCGATCGGGGCGGACGGCGCCCCCTGCAACAACCGGCTCGACGCGTTTGCCGAGATGCGTCTCGCGGCCCTGATCCAGAAGCCGCGGCTCGGCGCCGAGGCGCTGCCCGCCGCCCAGGTGCTCGAGCTCGCCACGCTGGGCGGTGCGCGCGCCCTCGGGCTCGAGTCCGAACTCGGCTCGATCACGGTGGGCAAGCGCGCGGACCTCGTGGTGCTGGACCTGCGCGAGCCGCATCTGCACCCGAGCACGGGCGACCCCATTTCGACCGTCGTCTACGCGGCCCGCGCGAGCGACGTGCGGGACGTGTTCGTGGACGGTCGGCCCGTGGTCGTGGGGCACGAGCTCGTCACGGCGTCGATCGATGAGGTCGTGAGCGAGGCGGATCGCTGCGCGGCCGAGTTGCGGCGCGCGGCCCTGCTGCGCTGAGCGCGCGGCGCGGACGCCCCCGGTGCGCGGCCCCTGCAGGAGGAAGCCTGTTACCCGGTCCCGTCAACCGCAAACCGCTGAATCGTTTCGGTCAACTTGGCCGCCGCGACGGAGAGGTGCTGCGAGGTGGTCGTGAGTTCGCCGAGCGAGGCGATTTGCTGCTCCGTCGCGGCCGACGTCTGCGCCGCGCCCTCGGCCGCCGTCGCGGCGATCCCCGCGACATCCTCCAGGCGCCGCACCACGTCACGGATCCGGCGTGTCTGCCCGTCCGTCTCGCCCGCGAAGACGCTGGCGAACGCCACCGTGGTGTGCAGGTCGGCGAAGATCGCGTCGAGCGCCTGTCGCACGGTCGCCGAGGCGGCGCCGACGCCCTGCGCGGTACGCCGCCCCTCCGCCATCGCGGCCAGCACCTGCCCGATCTGGTCCTGCGTCTGGCGGACGCGGCCGCGCACCTCCTCGGCCGAGCGCGCGCTCTGCTCGGCGAGCTTGCGCACCTCGTCCGCCACCACGCGGAAGCCGAGCCCGTGCTGCCCCGCGCGCGCCGCCTCGATGGCGGCGTTCAGCGCGAGTAAGTCGGTCTGGCTCGCGATGCGCGTGATGGCGTCGACGAGTTTGCCGATCTCGCGCCAGCCCTGCTCCAGGGTGCCGGCGGCCTCGGAGACCTGATCCAAGTGGCCCACGAGCGCGACCAGTAGCTCGCTGGCCCGCGCGATCTCCTCGCCGCGGTGGCGCGCCTGCTCCGCGACGCCCGCGATCTGGCGCTCTGCATCCTGAGCGCGCCGGTGGAGCTGCGCCGCGACGGTCGCCGCCGCCTCGGAGTCCACCTGCCCGTCGCTGATGAGCTGGCGCTGGCGCGCGGTGCCCGTGGTCAGCTGCTGGGCGGTGGCGGCGATCTCCTGGGAGGCCGCCTGGAGTTGTTGGGCCGACGCCGAGAGCTGCTCCGCCATGGCCGCGAGTTCTTGGGCCTGCTGTTGCACCTGGCGCACGATGGCGGCGATCGCTTCGGTCGTGCGGTTGACGCTGACGCCCAGATAGCCCAAGTCGTCGAGCTCGGCGTCGTCGAGCCGCACCGTGAGGTCCCCGCGTTCCACGTGGGCCAGCGTCTCGCGCGTCCGCCGTACCCGGGCCACCAGCCGGAGGAGCAGGGGGATCAAGGCGACGCACACGAAGACGAGGGCCAGCGACTCTTCGGTGAACAGCCGCCAACCCCAGTCGCCGGTTCCCGCGCGGAGCGCCGTGACCAGCGCGAAGCCCGTGAGGTTCAGGATCACGGCCTGCCACGCTTCGGTGCGACCGAGCCAGAGCGCCGCCTGGAGCGGGGCGATCACATAGGCCACGTAGAGGACGTGCCCGGTAGGCCCGACGGCGAACAGGACTACCGAGATCAGCGCGGCCCCGAGGGCGATGTTGAGATGGGCGTACCAGGGGCGCCACGGCGTATCGCGGGCCAGCCGGACCATGGCGTAGTTCGCCACGGCGAACACCGCCGCGCAGCCACCGATGAACCACCACCCGACCGCTACCAGCCCCGCCACCCGGCCGAGCGCCAAGAAGCCCACCCCGACGCCGACGAAGCTCCACCGGGCGCGGGTGGTCGCGAGGACGTACTGGCGCTGCTTCGTTCGCTCCTCGTCGGCAGGTTGTAGCACGCGCTCGGCCGCGTCGGGCATGCCAGGGAAAATGGGCCGACCCGGTGAGGAGGGGTAGAGGGGTTACATCCGGAACAGGTAGCTGAGCTTCAGGAAGAACCCGTCCGACGTGCGGCTCAGCTGCTGGAATTGCAACGCGGCGGGCGCCGTGAGCGACGTGCCGTACCCGAAGAAGCAGACGGTGCCCGGGGTTGGCTTGAAAGAGAACAGGAAGTCGTTGCGAAACTGGTTGGTGAGTTGCGCGGCCGCCGGGACCGCCGAGCCGGGGCCCACCGTGAAGAAGAGCGGCCGTCCGGTGCGTGGGTCGAGCAGGGCCCCCTGGTCCTGCGCGAAGTACTGGCCCACGTAACGGAAGAAGATCGCGCGCGACGCCTGGTACTCGAGTTTCAGCCGCGGAATGTTGGTGAGGGAGAACCGGCTGCCATCGCGCGCTCGGGTGATGCGCGCCTGCGTCCACAACGCGTAGAGCCGCAGGGCCGACGTCGGCCGCCACGTAACCGTGACCTGCGCGTCGCGCTCCCGGCCCGCCGCCGCCTCCGCGAAGATGGGCACGGCCGTGTAGCCGGCGAACAGGCCCACGGTGAGCGCCCGGTTCGGCGTCGTCACCCCGGCGTTCCCGCCCAGCAGATTGTACAGGCCGTGCGGCACGGCGAACCGCGTGCCCGCCGCGTCCGTCGCGTACTGCGTGTACGCCGCCGGGTCGAAGACCTGCTCCACGTCGCTCAGGTTGACGGTGACGCCCCAGCCGCCCCGCGCGTTCACGGTCCAGGTGTCGGTGAAGCCCCCCTCGATCGTGCTGCGGGCGTGCAAGAAATCGTCGTACCGCCACAGTGGGGTGTAGCCAACGAAGGTGGAGACCTGCTCCAAGAAGTCGCCCGGGTGGCCGTACCAGCTGAACCGGTTGTAGAGGGTCGCCTGCACGTAGTTCGTTCGCGGGACGAAGCCCGAGGCGGCTGTGAAGTCGGGGCTCACGCCCCGGAACTCGAGATGGTTGCCGTAGGCGCGGCCGGTGCGGTCGTACACCGTCGCGTCCCACAGCATGCCGGCGCGAGCGCCCCCGCCATCCCGCGTCCACGAGCCGACGAGCTGCGCCTGCGAGAACCAGATCTTGCGCCACAACGCGCGCAGATCCGCACCCAGCACGCGGTTGTAGGCGTCGCCGTCCACGCGGTCGGTGTAGGCGAACCCGGCCGTGGAGCTCATGCCCAGGTCGCGGCGCACGCGGAGGATGTCGTAGATGGGGTGGTTGCCCGTGGGCGACTGGCTCGGGTCGTCCACGGCGCCGAGATAGGCGACGTTCGTGCCTCCCACCTTTCCGGTGAGCTTGGCGCCGGCCACCGGCTCGACCACGCGCCGCGTGTAGATCAACAGGTTCGGCGTGTCGTATTGCTCGAGCCCCTCGAGAAAGAACGGTCGCTTCTCGGGAAAGAAGAGCGGGAAGCGCACGTTCGCCGTCACCTGACCGACGTCGGCCTCGACCTGGGAGAAGTCGGGGTGCGCCGTCCCGTTGAGGGTGAGGTTCTCGGTCACGCCCCAGCGCAGCGTGCCCCCAACGTCGGGCTCGCCCTTGTAGACGTAGCTCGGCGGGCTCGGCGCACCATTCACCTTGGTCGTGAACTCGGGCGTCGCGTCCATCACCAGACCGCGATGCAGCCCCGTGAGCCCGGTGAGCTTGCCGGATTGAATCAGGAAACTCGCGCTCGCCCGCACCGTGGGCGCCCAGGTGTCCTCGTACCCCGTGTGCTGCGTTTCGCGCACGACCTGAAAGCCCCAATCCTGCGGGTCGGTCGACTGGTAGCGCAGACTCTTGAAGGGAATGCGGATCTCGACTTCGTACCCGTCGCCGGTGACGCGCCCGTGCGACTCGTAGACGAAGTCGGGATTCAGGTCGATCGTCGCGTCGAACCGGCCCCCGGCCTGCGGGCCACCGGCCGCGGCTTCGAAGGCGTCGCTCCAGATACCGTCCTCCTGCACGCCGAGCGGGTTGACGGCGAAGATCAGGGCGCGGCGGTGGTCCGCGAACGTGTCCAGGAGCAGCAAGACGCGGTCGTCGGTGTCGATGTTGTCACGGTCCGCGAGCGTCGCGCGGACGACCGCGCCATGCGCCTCGAAGGCGCGGATGCCGAAGTAGATCGCGTCGCCGCTGTACCAGACGAGCACCTGGGTCGTATCGGCGGCGGGTCGGCCGTCGACCGGGCGATACTGCGAAAAACCGGTGAGCACGGCCGCCCGGCGCCACACCGGCTCGTCCAGCACGCCGTCCACCTTGACGGTCGCCTCGATGCGGGGAACGGCGACGTTGAGCTGGTGGGCGAGCCCGTTGTACACCCGCGCCGAGTCGCCGGGAACGGCGGACTGGAGGACGAAGAGGAGGCGGAGCATGGCCTACAAACTACTGTTACGGCGGCCGGTCGCGCGCTGGGCCCACCGCGGCCGGCCGACGAACCGTCGGGACCACCGGTCCGTCCACCCCTATCCACGCCGCGGGAGCCCGCGGCGGGGCCGACTATTCGTAACGCAGCGCGATGATGGGATCGAGGCTCGCGGCGCGTCGCGCCGGCCAGATCCCGAAGAACAACCCCACCGCCGCACTGAACACGAACGCGAGCAGGATGGCGAGCGGGGAGATCAACGTGTTCCAATGCGCCAGCTGGGAAATCAACACGGCACCGAGCGAGCCGGCCACCACGCCGATGAACCCGCCGACGAGGCAGAGCACCAGCGCCTCGACCAGGAACTGGAACAGGATGTTGAACCGGGTCGCTCCGAGCGCCTTGCGGACCCCGATCTCACGGGTGCGCTCGGTGACCGACACGAGCATGATGTTCATGATGCCGATGCCCCCGACCAGCAGGCTCACAGCGGCGATGCCGGCGAGGAGGTACTTGAAGGTGTCGGTCGTCTGTTGCAGCGTCGCCAGGATGTCCGTCTGGTTGCGGATCTGGAAGTCGTCATCTTGGCCCGGCCGGATCTTGTGCTGGCGCCGTAGCACCCGCTCGATTTCGATCATGGCGAGATTCATCGACTCGAGATCCCGGGCCTCGACGGTGATGTCGCGCAGCCGATCCGTGCCCATGACCCGGTAGCGGGCGGTCTCGAGCGGAATGAGGATCTGCTCATCGGGGTTGAAGAACGACCCCTGCGAGCCCTTTTCCGATAGCACGCCGATGATCTCGAACGCGATGCTGCGGATCATGATCTCCTGGCCGATCATCGCATCGCGGTTGGCGTTGAGCATGTCGGGGATGGCGGATCCCAGCACGGCGACGCGCCGCCGGGCGGCGTCGTCCCCGGCGGTGAACATCCGCCCTGTCGTGATCGTGTAGTTATGGACCGGCGCGTAGTTGGGCGTCGTGCCCACGACGTTCACATTGATGTTCTGATCGCCCTTCTGAACCTGGAGATTGGCGGTCAACTCCGGGACGACGGCGCTCACGTATTGGGCGTTGTTCGCGAGCGCACTGTCGTCGTCCAAGGTCAGGCTCACGCGGCTGCCGCTCGCGACGCCGCGCATGAAGCTCTGGCCCGGATACACGCTCAGCAGCGTCGGCCCGAGCGCTTGGATCCGGTCTTGCACCGAGCGCTGCGCTCCCGAGCCCAGCGCGATCATCGTGATGACCGCGCCCACGCCGATGATGATGCCCAACATGGTGAGCAGGGAGCGCAGCTTATTGGCCCGTAGCGCCTCGAGGGCGACCGCGATGATCTCAGCGAGGAGCATAGCGATCTAGCGCCCTGCGCCGCTGGCGAGAACCAGCACCGTGTCCGCGGCCGTCAGCCCGGCCGTCACCTCGATGTGGTCCAGATCCGTGAGCCCCGTCGTGATCGCCACCGGCACGATCGCGCCGCCCCGCAGGGCGAACACGATGTAGCTGCCCCCGACGAGGGGGCGCACCGCCGGGGCGCTCGCCGCACCCCGAGGCTGGTCCCGGCGGGGCGGCGCGGCGGCGTGCAGCGTCCCGCCCTTCGTCGCCGTCGAGCCGGCGCCGTCGGGTGCGGCGGGGTCGGCGGCGCTCGCGCTGGCGACCTGGCGCTGCACCGCGAGGGTGTCGAGGCCGAGTACCTTCGCGGCCGAGCCGACGTCGCGCGGCGTGCGCAGCGCGGCGTTGGGGATCGTGAGGACGCCGTTGCGTTGCCCCACGTGGATCTCCACTTCGGTGTTCATCCCCGGCTTCAGCAGGTGTTCCGGGTTGAGGATGTTCACCTCAACCGGGAACATGGTGACGTTTTGAGTCACCTGCGCCTGCGGTTCGATCTTCAGAACCGAGCCGTCGAAGGCGCGGTTCTGGTAGGCGTCGACGGTGATCGTCACCGGCATCCGGGGTTGCACCTGACCGACGTCCGTTTCGTCCACGAGCGCCGAGACCTGGACCGTGTCGAGGTTCGCCATTTTCAGGATCACCGTGCCACCACCCACGTCGTTGGTCGGGCTCGAGATCACTGTGCCCAGCACCGCGTCGAGTTCGAGCACGGTGCCGGTGATCGGTGCTCGGACCTGCGTGTCCTCCATCGCGTCCTTCGCGGTCTGGAGATTGGCCGTGGCGGTGACGACGGCCGCGTCTGCCGTCGCCGCCGCGAGGCGCGCGGAGTCGAGGCCGGCCTCCGTGATCGATTTGCTTTGATACAAGGCCTCGCTGCGTTTGCGCTGTGCCGTCGCGTTCTCCAGCTGCGCTTTCGCGACGTCGAGACTTGCCTGGGCCTGGGACAACGTATTCCGCGGGATCCGCGGGTCGATCCTGGCGAGCAACTGCCCGGCCTTCACCTCATCCCCCGTCTGGACCGGCTGGTCGAGGATCTCTCCCGAGGCTTTGGATTTCACGCTCAGCGTGAGGATCGGCTGAATCACCCCGGATGCGGTCGCGGTGACGACGATATCGCCCGGCTGGACCGGAATCTTCTGATAGACGAGCGGAGGCTGCGCCTTGTGACAGGCGGCGAGGCCCAGGATCGACGCCGCGAGCGCGGCCAGCACCTGTCGCTTCACGTCGCAGCCCCTAGCGCCCCGCGCCACTCGGTCGCGGCGTACTCTGCGGCTGTTGCTGCCGCAACCCCGGCAAGCCGCCGCCGGTGACGTTTTGGAAGCGCTGTTTGAATTGCTGCTGCGCCTGCACGAGCGAGGCGCTCGGCAGCACCAGCACGGTGTCCCGCTCGGTGAGCCCGCTCCGCACCTCGATGTGGTCCTGATCCGTGAGTCCCGCCTTGATCGCCACGGGCACGATTGAGCCGCTCCGCACCGCGAACACGATGTAGCTGTTGGCGCCGGCGCTGCGGGTCGGGCCGCCAGCCGGCCCCCTCTGGGACCGTCCGAACAGCTGCCCGAGCAGCGCGCGCTCGGCTGGCGTCGGCTCGCCCCCGCTACGCATCTTGGCAGAGGCCGCCTGCACCTGCTCGGCCGTGACGCCCGGCGGCAAGGGGATCTCTCGGCCGTTTGGGGTCGTGAACGTGGCGCGCTTGCCGCCGCCTGTGGCGCTGTCCCCGTTGGCGCGAGGCGGAGCATCGACCGCGGCCGCGGCGGCAAGCTGCTGCTGCACGGTCTGGGGATCGAGTCCGAGCAAGCTCGCGGCGGACCCGACGTCCTTCGTGGTCCGGAGGGCGGCGTTGGGGATCGCGAGGACGCTGTCGCGCCGCCCGGTATGGATCTCGACCTGGGTGTTCATCCCCGGCTTGAGGCGATGGCCGAGATTCGGGATGTTAACGAGCACCGGGAACTTGGTGACGTTCTGGTTCACCTGCGCCTGGGGCTCGATCTTCAGCACCGTGCCGTCGAACGCGGCGTTCGAATACGCGTCGACGGTGATCGTCACGGGCATCCCGGGCTGCACCCTGCCGATGTCCGACTCGAGCGCGAGCGACGAGTCTTGCACGGTGTCCAGGCTCGCCATCTTCAGGATCACCGTACCGCCCCCGAGCGTCGGGCTCGAGATCACGGTGCCGACGACCGCGTCGAGCTCGAGCACCGTCCCAGTAATCGGGGCGCGGACCTGCGTGTCGTCCATCGCATCCTGCGCGGTCTGGAGATTGGCCTGCGCGGTGACGAGGGCCGCGTGGGCCGTCGCATAGGCGAGCTTCGCGAAATCGTAATCGGTCTCGGCGATCGCCTGGCTCTGGAACAACGCCTCGCTCCGCTTCAGCTGCGCGGTAGCATTCTCGAGCTGCGCGCGGGCCTTGTCGACAGTCGCCTGGGCCTGGGACAGGTTGTTCCGCGGCAGCCGCGGGTCGATCTTCGCTAGCAGTTGGCCCTTCTTGACCTCGTCGCCTGTTTGGACGGGCATCTCGAGGATCTGGCCCCAAGCCTTCGATTTCACGCTGAACTTGAGGATCGGCTGGATGACGCCCTGGCCGGTCGCCGTGACGATGATATCGCGCCGCTGGACGGCGACCTTTTCGTAGAGCGGCGCGGTCTGCGCCTGCTGGCAGGCGCCAACGAGGAACGGCAGCGTGGCGGTGGCCGCGGCCAGCGCGCGTCGGGTCATGAGCGCCGCTGCACCATCTCGTCGCGCTCCACCAGGCCGTCGCGGAGATGGATCTGCCGGTGCGCGTGCGCCGCGATATCGGCTTCGTGCGTGACCAGGACGATGGTCTGGCCGGTGTCGTGGAGCTCTTGGAACAGGCGCATGATGTCTTCGCCGGTGGCCGAATCGAGGTTCCCGGTCGGCTCGTCGGCGAGCAGGATCGAGGGATCGTTGACGAGTGCCCGCGCGATCGCCACGCGCTGGCGCTGGCCCCCCGACAGCTCGTTGGGCTTGTGATCCATGCGGTCTCCCAAGCCCACGTGCTGCAGGGCGAGCGTGGCCTTCTCCCGCCGCTGTTTGGCCGCGAGCCCGGCGTAGATCAGCGGGAGCTCGACGTTGTGCAGCGCGTTGGCCCGGGGCAGCAGGTTGAACGTCTGGAACACGAACCCGATCTCCTTGTTGCGAATCCGGGCCAGGTCGTCGTCCGAGAGGTCCGACACCTTTTGCGCGTTGAGCCAGTATTCGCCGCCCGTGGGCGTGTCGAGACACCCCACGAGATTCATCAGCGTGGATTTGCCGGAGCCCGA
>DATBBW010000142.1:0-4636 GCA_036270795.1 Gemmatimonadales bacterium
TTGCGCGAAATCCGCTCGGGTCTGTCCGGCGGCGAGCTCCTGCTCGTCGGCGGGTTGGACACTCCGCGCGTCGGGCAGCGCGTGCGGGCGACGTCCGGCACGCCATAGCTCCGGTAATCCCCCTCTCGCTCACAGGCGCCATGGCACTCGTCGAGATCCGCAACGTCCACAAGTCATTCCAGCGCGACACGCAGGTCATCGAGGTGTTTGAGAACCTCACCCTCGACGTCCAGGACAAGAGCTTCACGGCGCTGATGGGCCCCTCGGGCAGCGGCAAGTCCACCCTGCTCAACCTGCTCGCCGGGCTCGACCGCCCGACGAGCGGCACGATCACTGTGGCGGGCGCCCAAGTCAACGCGATGACGCCGTCGGCGCTGGCGGCGTGGCGAGCGCGCCATATCGGGTTCGTGTTTCAATCCTACAACCTGCTGCCCGTCCTCACCGCCTTTCAGAACGTCGAGCTGCCGCTGCTACTCACCCGGCTCTCGAAGAAGGAGCGGGACGAGCGGGTGCGCATCGCGCTGGGCGTCGTCGGGCTCGGGGACCGGCTGGAGCACTACCCCCGCCAGCTGTCGGGTGGCCAGGAGCAGCGCGTGGCAATCGCGCGGGCCATCGTTTCCGATCCCACGCTGACCCTCTTGGATGAGCCAACCGGCCAGCTCGATAAGAGGTCGGCCGAGGAGGTGCTGACCCTGTTGCAGCGGCTGAACACCGAGCTCCACAAGACGATCATCATGGTGACGCACGACGCGCATGCGGCCGAGAAGGCGTCGCAAGTCCTGCATCTCGAGAAAGGGGTGTTGGCGCCGTGAACCTGCTGCCCCTCGTCCTCGCAAACCTGCGCCGGCATCGGCTGCGCACGCTCTTGACCGTGCTGGGTGTCGCCTTGGCGACGTTCCTGTTCGCCTCGCTGCGCTCCGTGGTGACGACGCTGAACGCGGGGTCGGAGGTCGCGAGCGCCTCGCGGATGGTGGTGACGCACGCCACCGCGCTCGTCTTTCCGCTGCCGATGAGCTACCGCGAGCGCTTGAAGACCGTGCCGGGGGTTGAGGCGGTGACCTGGGCCAATTGGTTCGGCGGGCAGTACGGCGACGGCAAGCTGTTCTTCGCCCAGTTCGCCATCGACCCCGAGTCGTACCTCGCGATGTATCCCGAGATCAGCGTGCCGGCGGACCAGCGGGCGGCGTTCCTCGCGGAGCGGTCGGCGGCGCTCGTGGGCAAGGGCCTGATGGAGAAGGCCGGCTGGCACCTCGGCCAGAACGTGACGATCCGCGGGACGATCTTCCCCGGCGACTGGACGTTCACGATCCGCGCCGTGTATACACCCACGGTCCGCGCCCTCGACGATCGCTCGTTCATGTTCCAGTACGCCTACCTCGATGAGCGCACCGAGCATCGGGTCACCCCCGGCTGGTACGTTCTCCAGCTCCGGGACGCGGGGCTCGCGCCGACCGTGGCGCAGACGATCGACGAGACGTTTCGCAATTCGAGCGCACCCACGAAGACCGGGACGGAAAAGGCCTTCAACCAGGGCTTCGTCACGATGTGGGGCAACGTGCAGTTCCTCATGAACTCGATCGGCATGGCCGTGGTATTCGCGATCCTGATGGTGACCGCGAACGCCATGATGATGACGGCGCGGGAGCGCACCGGCGAAGTCGCCGTCCTCAAGACGATCGGGTTCACCGACCGGACCCTGTTCGGCCTGGTGATGGCCGAGGCCGGCCTCGTCACACTCACAGGCGCGGTCCTGGGGCTCGGGGGCGCGAAGCTGCTGTACGCGGGGACCGCCTTCAACGGCTTCGGGATGCTCCCGGGGTTCGATGTCACCGCGGGCACGCTCGCAATCGGCTTCGGGGTCGCGCTCCTGCTCGCCGTGGCGAGCGGTCTCGTGCCGGCGCTGCGGGCGGCCCGCCTTTCCATCGTGCAGGCGCTGAGGCACGTCGAATGATCCCGTTCGCCTACAACCTCCGCAGCATCGCCCAGCGGCCCGTCTCGACGACCATGACGGCGCTGGGCGTGGCGCTCGTCGTCGCCGTCTTCGTGGCGATGCTGGCTCTCGCCCACGGGTTCCGCGCGGCGCTCGTCAAGACGGGGTCGCCCGACAACGTCATCGTGCTGCGGCGCGGCGCCGACAGCGAGATGTCGAGCGGCCTGTCGCGCGACAACGCGCGCCTCATTGCCACCGATCCACGCATCGCCTCCGGCGTCGACGGCAGGCCGCTCGTCAGCCCAGAGGTCTATGTCGTCATCAATGTCCCGCGGGTGGTGGGGGCGGGGCTCAGCAACGTCGTGGCCCGGGGCGTGAACGCCGAGGCGTTCACGGTGCGCCACACCCACCTCGTGGCCGGCCGGTGGTTCCAGTCCGGCCGCAGCGAGATTGTCGTCGGGAAGAAGGTCGCCCCGCGCTTCGCCCATACGGCGATTGGGGACACGCTGCGCTTTGCCAATCGCGACTGGGTGGTCGTGGGGCAGTTCGAGGCAGGCGGCTCCGCCCTCGAGTCGGAGATCTGGGGCGAGAACGAGCAATTCATGCCGGTGTTCCGCGGCGACGTGTTCCAATCCGTGATCTTCCGGCTGCGCGACCCCGCCGCCTTCGACGACGTCAAGCGCGCGCTCGAAGGCGACCAGCGCCTTCAGGTGCAGGTGCAGCGCGAGTCCGCCTTCTACGCGGGGCAATCCACCATCCTCACCGGGGTGCTCACGGCCCTCGCCATGATGATCACGAGCATCATGGCCGTCGGGGCGGTGTTTGGGGCGGTGAACACGATGTACGCCGCCGTGTCGTCGCGCACGCCCGAGATCGCCGTGCTCCTCACCCTCGGGTTCCCGCCGCGCAGCGTGCTCGCATCCTTCCTCGCCGAGTCGGCACTCATCGCCATCTTGGGAGGCGTGGCCGGCGGTCTCTTGGCGCTGCCGATCAATGGCATCGTCACCAGCACGACGAACTGGAACTCGTTTAGTGAGGTGTCGTTTGCGTTTCGCGTCACGCCGGACCTGCTCCTGGGCGGCGTGGTGTTCGCCCTCGTGATGGGGTTGGTCGGCGGGTTCTTTCCCGCGTGGCGCGCAGCCCGGCTCCAGGTGGTGCAAGCGTTGAGGTGAAGCTCACGGCGCTGGCGCCGCACACGCCCGAAGCCGTGCGCGCGGCGCTCGCGGCCCGGGGCTGGGACGCTCAGCCCGCCTGGTTCGCCGCCACCGGTCTCCAAACGCTCGTCGTGCTGCTCGAAGACATCACGCCCGCCGAGCGGGAGGCGCTGGTGCGCTGGGGGGCAAAGGCCGGAACGGACGTGCTCACGGGCGAAGGGTGGGCGCTCGTGGGCGCGGCGGCGAGCCGCCTGGCGCCCCTCGCCCGACCCGACCGCGCGCCGCCCGGGCTCGAAGCCGTGGCGCCGGTCCTGGGCCGCTTCCTCGTGAGCTATGCCGACCCCCCCACCACGTGGCACGTCGCCGGACGCACCCTCGCGCTCGACCACCCGGTGCTCATCGGTATCGTGAACGTCACGCCCGACTCGTTCTCCGACGGTGGTCGGTTCGCCACGGTCGACCGGGCCGTCGCCCAGGCGGAGCGGCTGATGGCGGACGGCTGTGAGCTGCTCGACGTCGGGGGCGAGTCCACCCGCCCGGGAGCGGCGCCGGTCACGCTCGCCGAGGAGGTCGAGCGGGTGGAGCCCGTCATCGCCGAGCTGGCCCGCCGCGGGCTCGGGCCCGTATCGGTCGACACCCGCAAGGCCGGCGTCGCGCGGGCGGCGATCGCCGCCGGGGCTGCGGTCGTGAACGACGTCTCGACCCTCACGTTCGACCCCGCGCTGGTCCGCGTGGTCGCCGAGGCGGAAGTGGGCGTCGTCGTGATGCACGCCCGGGGCACGCCGGACACGATGGACTCCCTCGCCGTGTACCGGCACGTGGCGGCCGAGGTCACGGCCGAGCTGGCGCAGGCGACCGCGCGCGCCGAGGCGGGGGGCGTCGCGCGGGAGCGGATCGTCGTGGACCCCGGGTTCGGGTTCGCCAAGACCCCGGCGCAGAACTTCCGGCTGCTCGACGAACTGGCAACCGTGGGCGGCTTGGGCTATCCTGTAGCCGTGGGGCCGTCGCGCAAACGTTTCCTCGGCGCCGCCACCGGGCGGCCGGTGGAGGACCGCGACCGCGCGACGGCGGTGGCGTGCGCGCTCGCCTGGCAGCGCGGGGCGCGCCTGTTCCGAGTCCACGATGCCGCCCTGGCCCGCGAAGCGCTGCAAGTGGCGGCCGCGACCACGAGCCCAGTGTGAACCTCGAAGCGTATCGCTTCCTCATCCCGCGGCCCTGGCCGGACCTGCTCGAGATCGCGATCGTCGCGTTCGTGATCTACCGCTTCCTGCTGTTTCTCGTGGGGACGCGGGCCATGCAGATCGTGGTCGGCGTGATGATCCTCTCGGTCGCCTACTTCCTGGCGCTGCTCGCGAAGTTCCAGATGATCAGCTTCCTCTTGAGCGTCGTCTTCACCTACGGCGCCTTCGCGGCGGTCGTGGTGTTCCAGCCCGAGCTGCGCAACGCGTTGGCGCGCCTCGGCCAATCGCGCCTCATGCGCCGCTTCTCGCAGAGCGACCGCCAGTCGGTGGCGGAGGAAATCGCCGAGGCGCTGGACCGGCTGTCGCGGGCC
>DATBBW010000143.1:0-19115 GCA_036270795.1 Gemmatimonadales bacterium
TGGCACCCAGCTCTCCACTTCGGAGCTGCAGGCGGTGAGCCAGCTCTTCAGCGCGCCAGATCAGATCGCGGCGGCGATCGACGACCTGTTCCACCCAGCCGAGCATCTGATGGGCGCCTAAGCGGCGCGACCGGCAAACGAAGATTCCCCCGTCGGGCTCTGGCCCGGCGGGGGATTTCGTCGTATAACAGGGCCTTGAAGATGGTCTATGGCGTGCTGGCCGACGTGGTCGTGCTGCTGCACACCGGTTTCGTCGTCTTCGTGGTGGTCGGCGGGTTCCTGGCCTGGCGGTGGCGGGGGATCGCGTGGGTGCACCTCCCCTGTGCGCTGTGGGGCGCCGCCATCGAGTATGGCGGATGGATCTGTCCGCTCACGCCGTTCGAGAACGCGTTCCGCGTCCGCGCCGGCCTCGCCGGGTACCGCGGAGGGTTCATCGAACATTACGTCATCCCGCTGCTCTACCCCGCCAGCCTCACCCGGCCGACCCAAGCCGCGCTGGGGACGCTGGTCGTCGTGGTCAACCTAGTGGCGTACGGCGTCCTAGTGCGCCGGCCGTTGCGTCCCTGAGAGGAGCGAATCTGCGATGATCACGCGGCGATACTTCGTGGAATCGTTGTTGGCGACGGGCGTCACTGTGCCCGCGCTGCGCGACGACGGGCTCGCCCGGCTGCTTCGCATTGCGGCGGGGGCCGCCGGCCGGCCGGCCCATGACGTGGCCGAGGACGAGGACTTCTGGCGCGAGGTCCAGCAGGCGTTCACGCTCGATCGGGCGATCATCAACCTGAACAACGGTGGCGTGAGCCCCAGTCCGCGCAGCGTGCAGGACGCGATGCGGCGCTACCTCGAGTACTCCAACACCGCGCCCGCATACACGATGTGGCAGGTGCTCGAGCCCGAAATCGAGGTCGTGCGCCGGCGCCTTGCGGCCAGCTTCGGGTGCGACCCGGAGGAGATGGCCATCACGCGGAACGCGAGCGAGGCACTCGAGATCGTGCAGCTCGGGATCCCGCTCGAGCGGGGCGATGAGGTGCTGACCACCACGCAGGACTACCCGCGCATGCTCACGACCTGGCACCAGCGCGCGCGACGCGAAGGGATCGTAGTGAAGACCATCACCTTTCCCGTACCGCCGCCGTCCCAGGACGACCTCGCCGACCGCATCGAACGGGGGATCACGCCCAAGACCAAGGTCATCCACGTCTGTCACATCACGAACCTCACCGGGCAGATTTTTCCGATCCGCAAGATCGTGCGGCTGGCGCGCGCCCGCGGCATCGAAGTGATCGTGGACGGCGCGCACGCCTATGCACACTTCCCGTTCACCCGCGACGAGCTCGACTGCGATTACTACGGCACGAGCCTCCACAAGTGGTTGCTCGCGCCCCACGGCACCGGCTTCCTCTACGTCCGCAAGCCAAAGATCGAGGCAGTCTGGCCGCTGTTCGCGGCGCCGCCCGAGATGAATCGCGATATCCGGAAATTCGAGGAGATCGGCACTCATCCCGCGGCGAACCACAACGCCATCGCCGAAGCGCTCACCTTCCACGAAGGCCTGGGAGCAGAGCGCAAGGCCGCGCGGCTGCGCTACCTATTCCAACGCTGGGCCAAGCGCCTCGAACGGCTGCCGGGGGTGAAGATCCTCACCCCCTACGACCCGACCCAGTCGTGCGGCCTCGCGAGCTTCGCCGTCCCCGGGCTTGACGTCAACAAGCTCGCCGGCACCCTGTGGGACAAGCACCGCATCCTCGTCACGGCGATCGCGCACCCCGAGTTCAACTGCGTCCGGGTGACCCCCAACGTGTATACGACGGTCGCGGAGCTCGACCGGTTCGGGGACGTGATGGAGGACGTGCAGGAAGGGCCTCCCAGCGTAACCCCTTCGGGCACGACCGCCACGATCCGCAAGGGCCCGCCGCTCCCGCCGCGGATCTTCATCGGGAGCGCGATCACGAACGCACCCGTCGCCGGCAGGGCCGACACGTGTGCCACGTTTTCAAACGCCGGGATGTCGGCGCCGAGCAAGATCTGGTGCGTGTCGAACGTCCGCGACTGCCCGTAGTCGATGCTCGGCGTGTCGATCCCCACGGCCCGCACGTGGTGTGCGACGAGCCAGTGCGCCGTGCTCGGATCGATCCCCGGGAAGTGGAGCTCGGGCAGGGCCGCCGCGCCCGTCTTCGTGGTCCCGAGATACCGGGCGCGATCCGGCCAGCGACTGCCCCAACCCGTCCGAAACACCACGATCGCGCCCGCCGGGATCGGCGTGTGCCCCCGCTCCCATGCCTCGATGTCCTCGGGGGTGATGAGGTAATCGGGATTGCCCGTGACCTGGGGGCTCACGTCGATCACGGCGGCCGCACCCACGAGCTGGGTGACAGGGATCTGATCGGTGCTGTGCCTCCCCGCGGCGAAGTGCACGGGGGCGTCGAGGTGGGTGCCGCCGTGCTCCGCCGCCGCGAAGTTGTTGGCGGCGTAGTAATAGCCGGCCGGCGTGCGTTGGGCCGAGACTACCTGGAGCCGGAACGGCTGGGCCGTGGGCCAGTAGAGCGTGGTCGAGTCGAAGTCGTAGGTGAGGTCCACCCAGGTGGCGCGCTCGAGCCGCTCGGGAAGGGTAGCGCGGGAGCCGCCGCAGCCGGCGGCGGCGGCGCAGAGCAGGAGCAGAATGCGGGGCATGCAGTCCCTCCGGTCGGGGTGGTAGTTGCAAGTGACGCGCCCCGGCGCGAAGTTGCAAGCATGGCCCGACCCGTCCCCTTCTGCCTGCTCCTCGTCCTCGGCCTGACCGCTTGCCCCAAGAGCGACTCTGGAGGGTCGTCCTCGGGACCCGGCGACTCGCTGACCGAGCGGCAGCGCGACAGCATGCTGGCGCAGTCGCGCATCCCCGGCGCCCGTGGCGTGGGCGCCGCGATGCGCGCCGCCGACTCGACTAACGCGCGCATGCGGGCGGACAGCGTCGGGCCGTGAGCGGCGGCGCCGGCAACGCCGCATCGGCGTTCACGGCCCGCTCCGTCCCGCTCATTCTCGTCGTCGTCCTCGCCGCCTGCGGGCCGTCCAATCCCTGCACGGCACCCGAGATGCATCTGGCGGCTCGGTACGCCGAGCGCTACGTCGGCCACTGGGTGGTGGCGCGGGGGGACACGCTCACGCTGCCCCAAATGGGCGACCGCTTCAAGCTCACCGACGTGGTCCTCGACACGGCGCGGATCGCGCAGGGCAGGAGCTGCCACTTCCGCGGCACACTCGTCTTCCGGGTGCCCCGGGACACGCTTGCGGTGACGTGGCGGGGGTTCCCCGAGCAGGCCCTGATCTACGGCTGGCCGGTGACCCTCGGACCGTTCGCCGGAATCGGGGCGACCCGCATCGGCGACTCGCTCGGCGGCGCGATTCTCTTCGACGAACGGCTCAACGTGCAAGTCCGTCCGGGCGCGACGGCGCGTTTCGTAGCCGGGCGGGCACGCGACTGACGAAACCGAGTATCTTCTTCCCCATCCCGCGGGTGGGTCGAGATTCGGAGAGGCTGCCATGCCGCTGACCGCCGCCGAACGCGACGCGATGATCGAGCGCTATGCGCACGGGCCGGCGCTACTCAAGCGCGCGCTCGCCAAGGTCCCAGGCGAGGCGCTCCGCTGGAAGCCAGCCGCCGGGCGCTGGTCGGCGCACGAGATCGTGATCCATTGCGCCGACAGCGAGACCAACGCGCACATGCGCCTGCGCTACCTGCTGGCCGAGCCTGACCCACTGATCGTCGGGTACGATCAGGACCGCTGGGCCACCACCTTTGATTACCACGCGCACCCGCTGGAGCCGGCGCTCGCCACCGTCGAGGCGGTGCGCGCCAACACCGTGCCGCTGCTGCGCCGCCTCGCCGAGCGCGACTGGCGGCGCGTCGGTCGGCACACCGAATCGGGCACGTATGCGGTCGAGGATTGGCTCGCCATCTACGCCGAGCACTTGGAAAAGCACTCTCGTCAGATCGAGCGCAACCTCGACACCTGGAGCGCGCGATGACAGGGTTCTTTTTTCGGCTCATCATCACGGCGCTCGGCCTCTGGGCGGCGGCGGCGATCATTCCCGGCGTGCGCATCGACGGCTGGCCCACCCTGCTCGTGGCGGCGCTGCTCCTGGGGATCGTCAACGCGGTGATCCGTCCCATCATATTGATCCTCACGCTGCCGCTCACGATCCTGACGCTCGGCCTCTTCATCCTGGTGGTCAACGGCCTCTCGCTGTCGCTGGTGGCGTGGGTGCTGCCCGGGTTCCACGTGGCGGGGCTGGGCGCCGCCATCCTCGGCTCCCTCGTCGTCGGGCTCACGAGCTGGTTCGGGTCGGCGTTCGTGGGCGGCTCGGGCCGGATCGAGCGCTATCGGCGCATCGAAGTGAAGGGGCGCCGGCTCGACTGATGGACCGGCTCTTCGCCACGCTGGGCGGCGCCTCGGCGTTCGTCGCCGTGGCGGCCGGGGCCTTCGGGGCCAACGCGCTGCGCGCGCGCCTCTCGCCGGACCGTCTCGCGGTGTTCGAGACGGGCGCGCGCTACCAGATCTACCACGCCCTCGCGCTGTGGGCCGTGGCGTGGGCGCTGACGCGCTGGCCCGGCCCCACCGTCCGCGCCGCGGGGTGGCTGTTCGTCGCCGGGACCGTGATCTTCTCCGGGTCGCTCTACCTGCTCTCGCTCACGGGCGCGCGAGTGTTCGGCGCCGTGACACCGCTCGGCGGGCTCGCGTTGCTCGCCGGGTGGCTGGCCCTGGCCGTCGGGGTGTGGCGGAGCTGACGCGGCGGGAGCGGCTGGTGCTGCTCGCTCTCGCCCTCCTCTACGCCGCCGTCGTCATTCCGATCGGGATCCACAAAGGCGCCGATCTCGACTCGCATCTCGCGCAGGCTGAGCTGCTGTTGCGGCACGGGGGTGTCTATGCCACGGCGCCGCCGTTCGGCACCTGGTGGCCCCCTTTCGCACTCCTCGCCCTCGCGCCCTTTGTCGGGCTGGCGCGCTGGAGTGTCCCGGTGGCCAAGGGGAGCTTCGCGCTCGTGAACGTCGCTTGCCTCGCGTATGCCGTGTGGCGGACGCGCCGCGACGCGCGCGACGCGGTGCCACTCGCGCTCGCGGCGGTGGCGGTGCCGCTGCAGACCAACTTCGAGTACTTGAACCTCAATGCCCCGCTCCTCGCGCTGCTGGTCCTGAGCGCCGGGGACTTGCGCGACGGCCGCGACGGGCGCGCCGGTGTGTGGCTCGGCCTGATGACCGCCCTCAAGGCCTTCCCCGGTGTGCTCTTCATCCATTTCGCCTACCGGCGCCGCTGGCGCGGACTCGGAGTAGGCGTGCTCGTGGCGCTCGCGCTCACGCTGCTCGCCGTGCTGCCGTACGGTCCCCGCGGCGGTCTCACCGTGCTCGCGCGGTGGTCCGAGCTGAGCCTCACGGGCGTCACCGACATGCAGGGACGCAGCCAGTCGCTGCCGGCCATCCTGTTCCGGCTCGGCGTAGGTCCCACGGGAGCCGCTGCGGCGGACGTCGTCGTGCTCGGGATCGTACTCCTGGCGTTGCGGGGCGGCGCGCGTGATCTCGCGTCGGAGCTCGCGATCCTGATGCTCGTCGCGCTGCTCCTGTCGCCCGTGGCGCACACCCACTACTACCTGCTGGCGTATCCCGCGTGGCTGGTGGTGCTGACCCGCGCCCCCGCTGTCGGGAACCGCGTCCTGTGGTATACGGCGCTCGCGGTTGCCGGCATTCTCACCTCGGGGTTCCTCACCCTCGGCCCGTACACGTGGCGGAGCACGTTGCTTGGGACGGCGATCTACGCCTGGGGGGGGCTCTTGCTCCTCCTGTTGCTGCTCCTCCCCAACGCGGCGCCCGAGCGCCCGCCCGGCGCCCCGTGCTGACGCTGCAGGCTCGCCGCGCGGTGTGGATCCTCGGCGTGCTGTACGCCGCCGTCGTCGTCCCTGTCGGGATCCGGAAGGGCGGCGACTTCGTCCAGGAGCTCGGCCTGAGCGAGCGCCTACTCGCGGGGCCGGTGCCGCTCTACACCCACAACCCGCCCACCGGCGTGTTTTGGCCCCCCTTTACCATCGCGGCACTGGTGCCGTTCGCGCTCGTGGCGCGCGCCAGCCTGGCGCTGGCGCAGGGGCTCTGGGCCGTCGCCAACGTCGCGCTGCTCGGCTGGAGCCTAACGCGTCTCGCCCGGCGTGCGGGCTGGCGGCCCGTCGTCCTCGCAGTGCTCGCGGTCGCACAGCCGCTGCAGGGCAATTTCGAGCACCAGAACGTGCTCGTCGTGCTGCTCGCGCTGGTCGTGGCCGCGCTCGACGATCTGGCGGCGGGCCACGAGCAGCGCGCCGGCGTCTGGATCGGCATCGCCACGGCGGTGAAGCTGTTCCCGGGTCTGTTGCTCGTCTATCTGGCGCATCGTCGCCGGTGGCGCGCCTGCGCGACGGGCGCCGCGGTCGCGCTCGCCCTCACGTGGGGCGCCATGCTGCGCTACGGACCGCTCGGGGCCGGGGCGGCGGTGGGTCAGTGGATCGAACTCGGTCGCGCGGCCGAGCGCGCCCAAGGCTTTAGCTTCCAGCCGCTCGGGGCTTGGGTGCTCGGGCTCGGAGGATCGCCGGGGGCCGTCTGGCTCGTGATAGCGGCTGTGGGCGCCCTCGTCGCGGTGGCTCTCGCACGCGGGCCGGTCGCCGCGGAGCCCGTGTACGACGTCGGCTTGGTCACGCTCCTGAGCGTGCTCCTGTCCCCCGTCGGCCACTACTACTACCACCTGCTCGCCATCCCGGCTTGGGTGGCGGCCCTCACGCTTCCCGTGCCCGGCGCCCCCGCGCTCCGGCGCGCCTGGCGCGCGGCGCTCGCCGTCGCGGGCGTGCTGCTCTCGGGCGTGCTCACCTTTGATCACCTCTATCCCGCGGCGTTGAGCCTCGGCTATCGCTACAACTACGTGTGGGGAGCCCTGCTCTTGCTCGGCGCGCTCGCCGCCTACCGTCTCGGGCTCGGGCAGGCGAGCCCACAACCTGCATGACGGCGCGCGCCAGCGGGCCGGCCGCCGCGGGGCGGGCGCTCGGGGGCGCCGAATGGTGAGCCGTCCGTCTCGCGGCCCTGGGGAGGGCTGAGCGTGGACCCATTGGTCGAGACGCTCGAGACGCCTGCCCTGCTCGCCCATTACGACGTGATCGAGCGCAACGTCACGCACATGGCGGCACGCACCACGCGGCTCGGCGTGCGGCTCCGCCCCCACGCGAAGACGCACAAGTGCGTCGAGCTCGGTCGCCTCCAACTGCGCCACGGCGCCCAGGGTCTCACCGTAGCCACGTTGGTCGAGGCGGAGGTATTCACGCACGCGGGATTCGGCGACGTCACCTGGGCCTTTCCGATCGACCCGGGGCACGTCGCCCCGGCACGCCGGATCGCCCAACACTCCGGCGCGACGCTGCGCGTCGTGGTCGACGACCTGGACTCGGCGCGGGCGCTCGCCGCGTCCGATCTCCACGCGTGGCTGAAGGTCGACTGTGGCTACCATCGCGCCGGCGTGGATCCGGCGTCTGCCTATGCGCTCGACGTGGCGCACGAGCTCGCACGCGAGCGCGGGGTCCACTTCGATGGCATCCTGAGTCATTCGGGCCACGCCTACCGCACCGCGTCCCAACAGGCAGCGGCGCAGGTGGCGGAGCAGGAGCGGAGCGTGATGGTCGAGTTCGCGGAGCGGTTGCGGCACGACGGCGTGGCGGTGCGGGACGTGAGCGTCGGCTCGACGCCCGCCATTGCGGCGGCAGAGGACCTGACGGGCGTGACCGAAGCGCGACCGGGGAACTACGTCTTCTACGACCGCACCATGGTGCTGATCGGGTGTTGTGCGCCCGAGGACGTCGGGGTCACCGTGCTCGCGACCGTCGTGTCACATCAGCCAGGGGCTTCGCACTTCATCGTGGATGCCGGGGCGCTGGAGCTGTCGAAGGACCCCGGGCCCGTGCACGTGGGCCCGCCGGCGATGGGCGCGGTGCGGGGGCACCCCGAGCTCGTGGTGGCCACGTTGTCCCAGGAGCACGGGCTGATCAGAGCCGAGTCGCCCGCCAGCCTCGAGGGTCGGTTCAAGGTGGGGGAGAAGCTTCAGATCCTGCCCAACCACTCCTGCCTCACCGTGGCGCACTTTGACGGGTATCACGTGATCCGAGAGGGGCGGGTCGTGGATCACTGGAAGATCGAACGCGGGAGATGAATGTGCATGGGGACCTTCCTTCGACATCTCGTGGTGTGTGCGTTGCCCCTGATATTCGCGGCCAGCGCCGGATACGAGTTCACGCGCATCCAAGGGTCGTGCGGCGCCATGGTGGGACCGATCTTTGCCGCCAAGTGTCACGGGCGGCAACTCGAGTACCAGCGGCGTTTCGAGCTCGCCGGGGCGGGATTTGGCACGCTCCTGGCCGCGACCCTCGAGGCCTGGCTGGAACATCGCCGTCGTCGCGCCGTACAACCGCCAACCCTCGCAGGAGAGGCACCATGAAGCGTATCTGGATGCTCGCGGCGTTGCCCCTGCTCATCGCCCCGGGGCTCGTCGCCCAGGATTCGACCCGGGCCCCGGCCCAGACGCCGAGCGCCCCGGCTGCCCCGGTTACCGTCACGGACGCGGTGATCGCGAAGACCGTCGTCGACCGCCAACCACAGGACACGGGCGCCGTATTCCCAGCCGACGTCGCCACGCTCGTGTGTTGGACGAAGGTGAGTGGCGCGGGCGGCGCCGCGATTCATCATGTGTGGTTCCACGGCGACACGCAGGTGGGGGATGTCGAGCTCCAGGTGGGCGGGTCCCCCTGGCGCACGTGGAGCAAGAAGGCGGTACCCGCTGACTGGACGGGTGCGTGGCACGTGGAGGTGCGCGACGCGTCCGGCGCCGTACTGAAGCGCCTCGACTTCACGGTGGGGCAGTAACGGCGCACATCAGGGGGCCGGGACGCACGGAGTGACGGTCGAGGGAGCGCACGCCGCACCTCAGCTCGCGCTCCCCTCACCGTGCGTCCCGGCGCCGTGGCGGCCCGCGCCCCGCATCTAGGCACGTCGGGCCGACGCTGCTATTGTACGGAGCCCTTCTCCGCGACGCCCATGGACTTGATCGAACACATCGCCGCGCAGCTCGCCATCGAGGCGCGGCAAGCCGAGAAGGGCATCGGGGCCATCTTGATGGCGCTGCGGATGAGCCTCGATCCCCCGACGTTCGAGGCGGTGAAGCGCGCCTTGCCGAACTCCGAGCGCCTCATGGGGCGGGCCCTGATGAGTGGCGCTCGCACCGGGGAGTTGGCGGCGATGGTGGGGCCGGCCGGCCTGATGGCGGCGCTCGCCGCCGCCGGCTATCAGAAGGACGACATTCCGCGGTTGGGGCGTCTCGTGCTCGAGCACCTGCGCCCCGCCATCGGTAACGACAAGCTCGAACAGTTCCTCACCGGCGCCCCCGCCCTGCGCGGCTAGCGTCGCGCCGCGGCCTCGCGCAGACGCCGTCGGGCTTCGGCCACGAGTGCCGCATTGCCGGACGTCGGCCGGCCGTCGGGGAGCGTGAGGGTGTCCTCCAAGCCGACGCGGGTGTCGTAGCCCCGGGCGGCCGCCTCCGCGAGGAGCCGCCAGGCGGTCTGGTCCGTCCCGTGCATCAGGCGCGGCGACCGGACGCCCGCCCGGTCGAGCACCGCCTCAAGTTGCGCCACCGTCTGGAGCGCCCCGGCGGCTTCGGGGTCGTCCGGCTCCAGTAGCACTCGCAAGCATTGCGCCCCGAGTCCGCTGTCGACCAGACGTTCGGCGGCGTGGCGATTGGCGAGACCCGCTTCGACCCCGACGCCCCGTGAGCGCAACAGCTGCGCCAGCGCAACCGCTCCCGCTTCGTCGAAATTGACGGACGCGAAATCGGGCAGGATCGCCCAGGCTTCGACCGCCCCGAGTCGGCGGCTGGCGTCGGGCGTGCTCCTCGCCCCGGTGCTGACGCCGAGTGGTGTGCCCGGGACGGCGTGCCGCAAGGCGCCGAGCGCGAGCGCGACGTCGTCCGCGGCCAAGCTCTCCCCGCCGTCCGGCCCGCGCGCGTGGAAATGGATGGCGCGTGCGCCGGCCCCGATCACCTCGACCGCCGCCGCGGCCAGCTCGGCGGGCGTGACAGGCAGGGACGGATGCTCGGCGCGGTGGCGCGCGCCGTTCAGGGCGGCGTGGAGCATCACGCTGCGTCCGCCGTGGGCTTCAGCGCGCGCCGCGGTGCCGGAAGAACGCCACCGCCCGCTCGTGCCGTTCCGCCGCGCGGCCGGTCGCGAACGTCCCGAGGTTGCGGCGCCGACCGGTCGCGGGGTCCTTCGTCCTCGAATACAGGCGATATCTGCCGGAGGGCAGTTTGCGGATCATCAGGACGACCTGGGGTCCCGCGCGGGGCCTGCTAGCGGCGTCGGCCCGCCGCGGCGACCGGTGCCCCGCGAGCCGGGGTCACGTGTGACGCGGCCCCCCCGAGTGCCGCGGGGCGCATCGGGCCCGTCGTTCGCGCGCCCATCACGGCGCCACGCAGCGGCGCTCCAGACGGGGCGGCGACCGCTGCCGCGAGGCGGGACCGCGGGACAGCCACCCACCCGGTACGCTCCGCCCGGGCAGGGACCGCCACGTGTGGTGTCGCAACAAGCCCTGCAGACCGGGGTCCGTCCGTCGGCTGCTGAGGCTCTGCCGGCGGCGCGGTCGGTGACAGCGTGAGGTGCACTTCCTGGAATGGGGCCGGGGCGGCGGGGCGGCTCCGGGCCGCGAGCGCCCTGTTGGCCGGCCGTTTACCCACCGCCTGATGCCCGGGGCCGAGCGGAATCGCCCGCACGGCTCCCGGTACGGGAGCGCGGGTGCGCGCTGAGACCGCGGGGCTCGCCGTCAGCGGCTTGGACACGTACCCGGGAGGCGACGCGACCGCGGCGGGCGTCGAGCCGAGCGGGCTCCGTCCCGCCGCCAACCCCAGCACGCGCGTGGGCGGGTTCGCGCCAGGCGCCCCGGACTCCCCGAACGGCGCGTGGCGCCGGAACCGTGGCGCGCCGAGGAAGAACGGCTCGTCGAGGATCAGCTCAAACCCGGCGAACGAGCAGTCCACGCAGGGTGAAGCGGTGGGGGATGGCGCCGTGGTGTCCTGCAGGGCGTAGGCCTGCGGGGCCACGGTGTAGGTCACCAGGTCGTAATTGAAGTAGCCGTCGCCGAGCATACGCTGCACGACGTCGGCGAGCGCCCCTTCCCCGTCCGCCCCCCTCCACGACGGGACGAGCGCGTCCGGGTCCCACGACGCCTCGCGCACGAACTCGTCGAATCGATACGACGCGGTCGAAAGGGCGGCGAGGATCAATCCGCTGCCGTCCGGCTCGGCGACGACGAACGACTCGCGGTCCCCTGCCCCGCGGATCTCGTACGTGCCGGCGGTGACGGAGGGGTCGTCGCTGGGGTTCGCGGGGAACAGCACTTCGATGCGGCCGTCGGTGCGGCGGTGAAGCACGACCAGTGACCCGGCCGTGGCCGCCTGGACGTAGACGTGCACCGGATCGCCCCGCACCAGGGTGGACCCCGCACCCAACCAGACCCGGACGGGTTTCCCGTCCGCGTGAGATACCGCGGGCGCTGGGGCCGTCTGCCACAGCAGCGCAACGAGCGGCAGGATCATGGGGCCGCGCCTTTCCGTGCTCCGTCAAAGCTAAGCCGGGCGCTGGAGACCCGGTCAAGGTCCCGAGCCACGAGCGCCGCCGCGGGGGCCGTGTGGGACTTCCCGCCGGCCGATGTACAGCGTCTTCTCGACCACCGCGTGCACCGTGCCGTCCGCGCTGCGGAGCTCTATCGTGAATACGCGGTCGAGCGTGGGAGCGTTGGCGAGCTCCCCGCGGATCGCTTCGAGCGTGGCCGGGTCGAGGCGGAACTCGGCCGTGAGGACCGTGCGGCCCGGACGCCGGAAGCGGATCGTCGCCGCCTTGTCCCACACGGTGTAGGCAGGGCCGAGCCGCTTCATCAGCATGATCATGTAGACTGGGTCGACGGCGGCGTACATGCTACCGCCGAAGATCGTCCCCACGTAGTTACGCGTCCGCCACGAGAGGGGCAGACGGATGCGCACCTCCGACCAGTCGTGGGCGATGTAGGTGATCGTCGCCCCGCTGCCCCAGTATGCGGGGAACAGATTGAAGCCCCAGCGGGTCAGTCGGGTGGACCAGGATTCCGGCATGCCAGCAGTATATCGCGCCGCGCCCTCGGCGAGCGGGCCGCGCAGCGACCTAACGGACGCGGACCTGCCACTGAGGCGGGAGGATTCGAACCTCCAACTTCGCAATCCAACCGCAAAGCCTCCCGAGCACGGCGTGCGTTCGCGACAGCCTTGCAGCACGCCCCTCTCAGGGATCTGTGCTATCTGGGCGGGTGAAGAATCCCCAGACGGTGCGGAAGTGTTACCAACGGCCCGACCCGACGACTATGCGTCAGGTCCTCGCGGCGCGGCAGCGGATCGAGGCCATGTAGTTGAATCGACACCGCGAATCGACACCACAACTGCGTAAGTCCAACTGGGGCGGGAGGAGTCGAACCTCCAACTTCCCGGTTAACAGCCGGGCGGTCTGCCAGTTGACCTACACCCCATCGGCCTGCAACCCCGCGATCTCCGGACGTTGCGCCCCCGCATCCGTTCGGACCCGGGGGCGCGCCGACTCGACACCACCCGGGATGCTACGCCGCCGGCGCACCCAGAGTCGGATTGCCGTTGCGATTCGTCACCCACGCCACCAACGTCATCATGTCGCCAAGGGTACCACCACGCGCTTGCGTCAGCAAGGGTTCTCGCGATGCCGCCCACCGTCACCCCCGCCGTCCGGGCGGACCTCCCGGCCATCTTCGACCTGCTCGACCGGAGCAAGCTGCCGCGCGCGGGACTCGAAGATCACGTCGAATCGACGCTCGTGGCGCGCGCCGGCAAGCACATCCTCGGCACGGCCGCGCTGGAGGTGTACGGGAACGCCGCCCTGCTCCGCTCCGTGGCGGTCGCGGACGAGGTCCGGGGCCAGGGCCTCGGTCAGGTGCTCACCGCCGCCGCGCTCGACCTGGCGCGCCGTCGCGGGGTGCGGATGGTGTACCTGTTGACGGAAACAGCCGCGGACTTCTTTCCCAAGTTGGGGTTCCGCCCGATCGCCCGCTCCGCCGTTGAGCAGGCGGTCCTCGCTTCGCGGGAGTTCAGCGGGGCCTGCCCGGCGAGCGCGGTGGTGATGGCGCGCTCGCTCGCGTAGCGGGTGGTGCCCGTCTCCCGCGCACCAACGCGCGCGACCTAGGGGACCGCTGCACCAGCGACGGGAGGCAGGAGCGCCGGGCTGGCACACCGCGCCGCCCTAGTATTTCATGCCCGACTTGTCCGCGAAGGCCTTCGCCGCGGCCTCCTGCTCCGGCGTCAGGTGCTCGGGGACTTCGACCCGCACCTCGACGTATTGGTCGCCCCGGCGGCCGTTCTTCTCGATCCCCTGCCCCGCGATGCGGAACTTCTGCCCATGCTGCGTCCCGGGTGGCACCTTGAGCACGACGCGCCTCCCATCGAGCGTCCGCACCTTGATCTTCGTGCCGAGCATCGCCTGCGCGAGGTTGACGGGGACGACGCCAATCACGTCCAGCCCCTCGCGCCGGAAGAAGCGGTCCGGCTCGACGGCGATCACGACGACGATGTCGCCGCGTCCCTTGGCGCCCTGTCCCTTCAGCCGGAGCCGCGTGCCGTCCTCCGTGCCGGGCGGGATCGTGATCACCAGGTGCTTGTCGATCTGCACCTCGCCGGCTCCCTGGCAGGTGGGGCAGCGCTCCGACGGCACCTTGCCTCGCCCGCGGCAGACGGGGCACGGTCGCGTCACCGCGAACCCTCCCTGGCCGAACGAGATCGTGCCGCGCCCGTGGCACTCCGGGCAGGTCGACAGCGTGGCGCCTGGGGCCGCCCCGGTGCCACTACACGTGGGGCACACCTGCGGCAGGCGCAACGTCACCGGCACCTTGCCCCCCAGCGCGGCGACCCGAAACGGGATCGAGATGGTGGTCTCGATCTCCTCCTCGTCCTGGACGGGCCCCTCGCCGCTCCCGCCGCGCCGGCCGAAGATTGACGAGAACAGATCGCCCAGCCCTCCGAACGAGCCCAGATCCGAGAGATCGAACTCAGCGCCGGGGCCGCTCGACGGCGACGCACTCGGGTCGAACGGCCGCCCCCCACCGGCATACGCGCCGTAGCGGCGCAGCTGGTCGTATCTCTTGCGCTTGGCGGGATCACTGAGCACGTCGTGCGCCTCGTTGATCTCCTTGAAGCGATCGGCGGCGGACGGATTGTTGGGGTTGCGGTCAGGATGGTACTGCTTGGCGAGACGGCGAAACGCCTTCTTGATCTCGTCGGTCGTCGCCGTCTCGGACACGCCTAGAACTCGGTAATAGTCCTTCGCCGACGCCATCAGCCGGTCTCACCCTGCCACGTGCGCACCACAACGCGCGCCGCCCGGATCAGCGCGCCCCCCAGCCGATACCCAGGCTGCAACACTGCCCCGACCGTGTGGTCCTGGCCGGGATTCACCGCCGGCTGCGTGGTCACGGCCTCGTGCAGGTTGGGATCGAACGGTACCCCTGCTTGATCGATCCGGGTGACGCCCAACAGCTCGAGCTCCTTCCACACCTTGCGCTCGACCATGTCGACCCCGTCGTGGATCGTCTGGGCGTCGGTTTGGGCGGGATCGACGTGGGCAAAGCGCGCGAGGTCGTCGAGCGCGTCCACCAGTCGCCCCAGCACGTCGGCCTGCGCCCGGCCCCATAGTTCGGTGCGCTCCTTGAGAGCGCGCTTGCGGAAGTTGTCGTACTCGGCGGCGAGCCGGAGGTACTTGTCCTTGAGGTCGGCGAGCTCCGCTTCGAGGCGCGCCACCGCCTCGTCGGGCGGCTCGACGAGCGCGCCCGACCCCGTGGGCTCGGCGGCGGGCGGAGTCCTCGGCTCCGCCGACGCGCCCGGCTGGCGGGGCTCGTTTTTGTCGTCCATGGCGTTGCGCTTCATCAAGCAATCGGTATGCCGCCGGGCATCCGCCGTTTTGACGGTCGTTGGTCGTGCCGGGAACCGGAAATGACTACGTGACAATAACATAGCCCGGTCAACCGAGGCTGTCGAGCTTGCCGGTGCGCGCGCCGCGACGGCGGGAATCAGGGCCCCGCGAGACGTGCCTCGAGGAAGCTGAGAATATCGCCGAGCACGGTGGCCCGCTGGGGGTCGTGCAGGATCTCGTGATACATCTCGGGATACCAGCGGACCTGGACCGCGCCCTTCAAGCCGTCGGCGAAGGCGCGACCCAAGTGGGCGTCAACCACCCGGTCCTCGCCCCCGAAGAGGAACAGCAGCGGCGACTCGATGCGGTTCCGGTCGGCGGCGACGGCCCGCTGCGCCCACTGGATCTCGCGCCACGCGCTGGGCGTCATCACGTGATGCACGTCGGCGTCCTCGGTGTAGGCTCGGTTGACGGCGGCGTCTCGGCTGAGCGTCTCGGGATCCACGTCGGCCGGCAGGGCGACCGTGGGCCACAGGTCGGCGAGCAGCCGGGCGAGCAGGCGCTTCCATACGGGTGGCACGAAGGCGAGACCGAGCCAGGGCGAGCCGATCACGGCGGCGACGAGCGGATCGCTCGGCTGGGTCTCGAGGTAGCGTAGCGCGACGAGCCCGCCGAACGAGAGCCCCAGGAGCACCTGCGGACGGTCGCTCTTGAGCCGCACCACCCGCCGGAACGCCTGCAAGTCGCCCAACAGCTGGCTGAAGCGCGAGAGGTGGCCACGACGACCGCCCGAGCGACCGTGCCCGCGGAGGTCGAGCAGGTAGGCCGAGAGCCCCGCGGCGCGCAATCGCTCGCCGAGCTCGCGCCACCGGCCCGCGTGATCGAACCAGCCGTGCAGCATGAGTACGGCGGCCCGGGGCGCGGGGGCCTCGTACATGTCGTACTCGAGCTTCGTGCCGTCCGGAGCGGTGAGCGCGGGCATTCAAGTCTCCGCGAGTTGGCGGCGTAACAGATCGAGCGCGGCCTGCGCCGCGCGCCGGCGGATCTCGTCGCGATCGCCCGGAAAGACGCGTCGCACGGCGCGCTCGCCGGTGTGGACGCGCGTGGCGAGCCACACCGTCCCCACGGGCTTGTCGGGCAGGCCGCCGGCCGGCCCGGCGATGCCGGTCACGGCGATCGCGGCGTCCACGGCGAACAACCGCTGCGCCCCCTCCGCCATGGCGCGGACCGTCTCTTCGGAAACCGCCCCGTGGGCCTCCAGGACGTCGAGCGGGACCTTGAGCGCCGCGGTCTTGATCACGTCCGCGTACGCGACGACTCCGCCGATGAACGTGTCCGAGGCGCCCGGGATGTCGGTGATCCGTGCGGCCACGAGGCCACCGGTGCACGATTCCGCGATTCCCAGGCGATGGCGGCTCCGGCGTAGCCGGTCGAGCACCACGGCCGCGAGGTCCGTGGTGTCCTCCCCGTAGGCGTGGTCGCCGACCGCGGCCCGCAAGCGTGCCACCGCGGCGGCGAGTCGCGACTCCGCCTCGGCGACTGCGAGCCCCCAGGCTGTGACGCGCAGATCCACCCCGTCCACCGAGGGGAGGTAGGCCAGCGTGAGCGGCGCGAGGGCCGCCTCGATCGGCCCGATGCGCTCGGCGAGGGCCGACTCGGGGGCGCCCGTGGTCCGCACGCTGCGGGACAGCACCACGCGACGCTCGCCCACCTGCCGTCGGGCGAGGCGTGGCAGGACTTCCTCGGCGAGCAGGCCGCGCATCTCGCGCGGCACCCCGGGGAGCAGCACCACGGTGCGGCCCCGCGCGTCCTCGATCCACAGCCCGGCGGCCGTGCCGCGCGGATTGGGCAGGATCATCGCCCCCTCCGGCACCTCGGCCTGCGTGCGATTGATCGCCGGCATCGGCCGGCCCAGGCGCTGGAACCGCGCCTCAAGCTCCGCCAGGAGCCCCGGGTCGAGCACCAGCCGCCGACCGAGCAGCTCGGCCACGACGCTCTTGGTGAGGTCGTCGCCCGTGGGGCCGAGCCCGCCCGTCGTGACCACAAACCCTGTGCGCTCGAGCGCGTCCGCGACGGCGCCGCGCACCGCCTCGGGCCGGTCGGCGACGGTGGTGTGGCGGGTGATCTCTGCCCCGGCGGCAGCGAACGCGCGTCCCAACTCGGCCGCGTTCGTATCCACGGTGTAGCCCAGTAACAGCTCCGTGCCGATCGTGAGGACTTCGAGCTTCACCCGCCGTCCTTCATGACTCGGAGGAGCGCGCGGTAGCGGTACAGGTACACGGCGAGCGAGTACACGGTCAGGAGAATCGCGCCGGCGAGCGTCAGGGCCACGACCGCGCCGTGAAACTCGTCCCAGAACGTGCGGAACCAGCCGGCCCAGCGATACGTGGCGAGCGCGTCCTTCCACGCGAACCAGAACAGCGTCGCGCCGATAAAGACATTCTGCACGACGGCCTTGAGCTTGCCCGGGCCCATCGCGGGAATCACGACGCCACGCCGCTTGGCGAAGAACCGAAACGCGGTCATGAGCAGTTCGCGGCCGACCAGCAGCAGCCCCACCCACACCGGCAGACTCCCCCACCACGGGATGCGATAGTCGACGAGGATCGTGGGATGGCGGGTGAGCCAGAAGATGGGGATCAGCGTGGCGAAGAGCAGCAGTTTGTCGGCGATGGGGTCGAGCAGCTGGCCCAACTCACTCACGGTGTTGGAGCGGCGCGCCAGCCACCCGTCGATCACGTCGGAGGCCGAGGCCATGAGAAAGATCAGGAACGCGATGACCTTGGGCCAGTAGCCTTGGATGAACGGCAGCAGCGCGATCACCGGGGTGAGGCAGATGCGCGCGAGCGTGAGGATGTTGGGCAAGGTCCAGCGCATGGGACCGTCCGCCTAGCTGAGCGTTTTCAGCACCATCTTGCTGCACATCTTGAGGGTGTCGAACACCCCGTCGCCCCGCGTCGCCACGGCCTCGAGGTACGGGGCGTGACCGATCCACTCGTGGCCCTGCCGTTCCACGAGGCTCTCCCCCGCGTGCACGGGGTCGGGCACGGCGCGCTGGAGGGCGGGCTCTTCGATGGGCCAGCCGGGGTTGAGGGAGGCCTGCAGGTCGCGGATCGGGGCCGCGTTGGGCAGGTCACGCTTGTTGTACTGGACGACGAACGGGATCTTCGTCAGATCGTAGCCGTACTCGGCCATGTTGTCGTACAGGTTCTGCATCGACTCCACGTTCGCCTCCATCCGCTCAATCTGGCTGTCGGCGACGAACACGATCCCGTCGACCCCCTTCAGAATCAACTTGCGGCTCGCGTTGTAGTACACCTGGCCCGGCACAGTGTAGAGGTGGAACCGGGTCTTGAAGCCGCGGATGGTGCCGAGGTCCACGGGCAGAAAGTCGAAGAACAGCGTGCGCTCGGTTTCGGTGGCGAGCGAGATCATCTTGCCGCGCGTGTTGGGAGAGACCTTGCCGTAGATGTGCTCCAAGTTGGTCGTCTTGCCTCCCAAGCCTGGCCCGTAGTACACCACCTTGCAGTTGATCTCGCGGGACGCGTAGTTGATCATCGACATGGGCGCGTCCCCTCAACCGAAGAGTTTGTCAATTTCGTCGTCCGCCCCTTCGAGCAACCCCTTCTCGGGCGTCGCCGGGCCCGCGCCGACGCGGTTGAACATCGCCTCGAACACTTTCGTGAGATGCTCGACCGCGCCCTTGCCTTTGAGCTTCACGAGGCCCAGGGTGGTGCGCTGGTCGAACAGCACGACCAGGATGACCCGCTTCGCGATGTCGGCGAGGAACATCGATTCCTTCTCGCCCTGATGGACGAGCGAGGCGAACTCGTGCTCGCCGATCATCTTCGCGAGTTGGTCGTTGGCGCTGAAGTCGGCGGCGGTAAGCGAGGCGAAGGCGGTGGAGTCGAACTGCGGGGGGTCACCCACGGTGGCGACGAGCTGACCGGTGCGGTCCACGAGCAGCGCGCAGCGGGCGTTCGACTCGCGCAGGAACGCCTGCAAGTGCTGCTGGATCTGCTTGAAGTCGTTCTCCGAGAACGACCAACTCGCCGCACCCGCCATCACGTGCCCCCGGGTCAGTCGGACTCGGCCATGTCCCGCCGCGCGAGCAGTGCCTGCGCGATCGTCACGCCGTCGGCGTA
>DATBBW010000144.1:0-2380 GCA_036270795.1 Gemmatimonadales bacterium
GGGCTGTGGCAGACGACCTCCAGCGCACCGACCGGTGGCACGTCGGTGAGCTCGGTGGGCGGGACGGCCGGTATCAAGCTCGACGCCTCCCAGTTCACGGTTACGGTGAGCGGCTACATCGGGAAGGGCCTCGGTACGTTCCTGATGTTCTCGGGCACCGGGGGCGGGCCGATCGCGGCGAACGGCACCACCGCCCGTCCGTCGGACGGCGGCTATGCCCAGGTCATGTACAATGTCGATCCCAAAAACAGCGTGGGGTTTAGCTGGGGCTTCAGCCGGCTGAAGAACGACCAGACGGGCGATGGCAACACCGGCGTCCGCGCCAACTGGGCGTCCTACACCGTGGGCCTGTACCACCAGTGGACCAAGTCGTTGAAGCTCGTCGTCGAAGGGACGAAGGAGGAAGAGGGCAACGGCGCCGGTGCACCGGCGCTGACCAACGTCTCCGTCGGGTTGATGCTGTTCTACTAACCCGCGAAGGGTGGGGCGGGCACGTCGCGTAGCGGCGGCCCGCAGCACTGGCAGCGTGAAAGGCGAGAGGCCGGGAGCGATCCCGGCCTCTTGCGCTGACGACGCCTGCGCACGGGCGCGCGCCGCCTATTTGTAGCGGTAGGTGATGCGACCGCGGGTCAGGTCAAAGGGGGAGAGGTCCACGGCGACCCGGTCGCCCTGCAGGATGCGGATGTAGTTCTTGCGCATCTTGCCGCTGACGTACGCCAGCACCTCGTGCCCGTTTTCGAGCTTCACGCGAAACGTCGTGTTGGGGAGCACTTCGCTGATCGTCCCCATCATCTGGATGGCGTCGCCTGCCACGCGCCGGTCGCTCTCCGGGTCTACAGTTGAACGTCGCGGGGGTCCATGGTCTCGTCCCAGGGCGGCGCGGCGCCGCGCTCGATGTAGGAGGCGTGACGGCTGCAGCCCTGGCAGGTTAGGGTCACCCGTTCGGGCGCTAGGATGACCCGCGCCCCCCGCCGCCGGGGCACCCGCACGATAGAGCGCGTCCCACAGGAGGGACACACCAAGGGCACATGTTCGCGATCCGCCGCAATCAGCGCCAGCGCTTCCGGAGCCCGGTACTCCTTGATCCCGCGTCGCCCCACGGCTCGTCTTGGCCTCCAGGCGAAATGTAGCCCCCCCTGGAAGCCCAGCAACGGATGGGCCGCCGGCTTGACACCCCCGGGCGCAGGCGTATCTCTCACGGCAACCGGAGGTTGCCAATGGACCGCTCCGAGTACGAGCCCCTGGCGGAGATTGAAGTCGACGCGGTTAAGCCCGAACACCAGGGCTTCACGCTCACCGGCCAAGGTCCCGATCACGCCGAGTACCAGCTCGACCTCCGCTTCGAGATGCCGCTCGATCCGCGCACGCGGACGGTGCTGGGCGAGATCCTGTCGCACTCCGACCTGATCATCTCGCGGCGCGCCCCCGGCGGCCTGGCGGCCGCGCTGCGCCAGCGTCGCAACCGCGCGCCCCAGCAGTAGTTGCTGCCAAAATCCTTGACGGTCCCCAGGGGGGGATGTAGCTTGGCGCGACCTTTAGCGCCGGAGCAGCGCGTTCGATGCCAGCCGAGCTCGGCGGGTCGCAGATCTCTTCCCTGCTCGAAGCCCTCCCCGGCATCGCGAGCGTGCTGCGCAGCCCGGTGGCGGATGCGCTCATCCGCGCGATCCGCGGCGCCGCGGGCCTGGGCGAATTCACCCTGGATGACGCCGAGGAGTTGGTCCGCTATGCGGTGCGGCGTGGCCTGATCGGTCCCGAGGAAGGCGACCGCGTGTTGGCGGAGGCCGAGGGCTCGCTCGAGGCCAAACGCAAGCCGGGGCGCCCCGTGAAGCCGCGCCCCGCCCCCCGCAAGAAGGCCGCGAAGAAGAAAGCGCGGCGCTGATCCCGGCCCCGCGCGGCGCCGCCCGGCCGCCGCCCGGCCGCCGCGCGCCACCGGTCGGCACTCTTTCGGCCCCTAGACCCGAAACCCGCGGACGAGCCCGCGCAGCGTTTCCGCCGCCTGGAGCAGGGCTCCGGCGGCGGCCGCCATCTCTTCGGTCGACGCGCCTTGCTGCTCCGCCGCCGCCGTCACCTGCTCGGCGCTCGCCGCGTGGGCCGTGGCGCGGCCCCCCATCTGTTCCGCTTGCTGCTGCAGGCGCGCGGTCGTCTCCCGGTTCGACTGCGCCGCCATCCGCACCCGCGCCGCCGCCTGCTCCACGAGCTCCACCGCGGCCGCGATCTCGGCGAGGCCGCGGGCGGCCCCCTCGGCGACCGACTCGATCCCGCGCACCTTCGCCTGGCCCACGGTCATCGTCGCCGTGACGTCCTCCATCTGCTCCCGGATCAGCGCCGTGGTGCGCGTGACTTCCTCCGCGGCGCGCGCCGATTCGTCGGCGAGCTGGCG
>DATBBW010000145.1:0-12689 GCA_036270795.1 Gemmatimonadales bacterium
GCCGCTTCGCCGACGCCCACCAGGGCCCGGGCGGCGAACAGCGTCACGACGCTCCACGCGAGCCCGCCGAGCGCGGTGGCGCAGCTCCACAGGAACACACCGAGCGCGATCAGGCGGGTGCGCGACCCCCGGTCGCCCAGCGTGCCGAACGCGGGCGCCGTGACGAGATACACCAAGATGAAGACGCTCGTCAGCAGCCCGAACTGGGTGTCGCTGACGTGGAGCGGCGAGTGCCGCAGGCTCTCCCCGAGCGCCGCGATGACGTAGCGATCGAGGTAGTTGAGGAGGTTGATCCCGGTGAGGACGACGAGCCCCACCCGGGCGGCGCGGGCTACAGATGCGTCTTCAGCCACGCCGTGAACAGCCCGAACAGGTTCTCCCGGGTCGAGCCGCCCGCGATCGCGTGCGTCCGGTTGGGGTAGATCCGCATGTCGAACTGTTTGTTGCCCGCCTCGAGCCGCTCGACCAGGCGCACGCTGTTTTGGAAGTGGACGTTGTCGTCGCCGGTGCCGTGCACCAGGAGGAAGTTGCCCTTGAGGCTGTCGGCGTAAGGGAGCGCCGCGCTCTCGTCGTAGCCCGCGGGGTTCTCCGCCGGGGTCCGCATGTAGCGCTCGGTGTAGATCGTATCGTAGAAGCGCCAGTCCGTCACCGGCGCCACGGCGAGGCCGGCCCGGAAGACGCTCCCGCCCAGGAACATGGTGCGCGTCGTCATGTAGCCGCCGTAGCTCCAGCCCCAGATCCCGATCCGGTCGGCGGCGACGTAGGGCTGCCGCGCGAACCACCGCGCCGCGGCGATCTGGTCCTCGACCTCGTAGCGGCCGAGGTGCAGATAGGTGAGCTTGCGGAACTTCGCCCCCCGGGCGCCGGTGCCGCGGTTGTCCACGCTCGCGATCAAGTACCCCTCCTGCGCGAGCATCTGGTGCCACAGGTACGTCGGCCCGCCCCAGGCGTCCGTGACCGTCTGCGAGCCCGGGCCGCCGTACACGGTCAGGAGCAGCGGGTAGCGCTTCGCCGGGTCGAAGTCCCGGGGTTTGATGAGCCAGGCGTTGAGCGCGACGCCGTCGGCCGCGGGAAGCTGCAGGAACTCAGGAGCGCGGAGGCGCAGCGCCTCCACTGTGCGGAGCAGCGCGGCGTTGTCGGCGACGCTCCTTACCAAGGTGCCGTCCGCACGACGCAACGTCTGAACCGGGGGCACGCCGGCCCGCGAGTAGGTGTCGAAGTACCACCGGAACGTCGGGTCAAACTCCGCGTGGTGCGCTCCCGCGCCGGTCGAGATGCGGGTCAGCCCGCGGCCGTCGAGCCCGAGCCGCACGAGCGGCCGCCCGAGCGGCCCGTCGATCGCCCCCGTGCAGTACAGCACCTGGGCCCGCTCGTCCACGCCGTACAGCCCAAGTACGTCCCAGCCGCCGGGCGTCACCCGTCGCACGAGCGAGCCGTCGCGGTTGAACAGGTACAGCTGCGCGTAGCCGTCCCGCTCGGACTCGAACAGGAACTGGCGGCCGCCATTGATCCAGCGCGGCTGGTGCGCGTCCACCCAAGCCGAGTCGCTGTCCGTCATGATGACGCGCGACGCCCCCGTGCGGGCATCGGCGAGGAGCAGGTCCAGCCGGCTCTGGTGGCGGTTCAAGCGGGTGAGCCAGAGCTCGTCGGGCGATCCGGCGAAGTCGAGCGCCGCGACGTAGATGTCCGGCTCGGCCCCGAGATCGACCCACGTGGTCCGCCCGCTCGCGAGCTCCACCACCCCGATCTTCACGGTGGAGTTCGGCGTCCCGGCCTTGGGATAGTGCACCGGGATGAGCTGGGGGTAGAGCGAGTCCTGGTTCTCGAGGTAGAAGGGCCGGATCGCCGTCTGGTCGAGTCGCCAGAAGGCGAGGCGCGAGCCGTCGGGGCTCCAGCGGAACGCGTCGCGCAGATCGAGCTCCTCCTCGTACACCCAGTCCGAGGTGCCGTTGATCACGTTGTCGCCGCCGTCGCTCGTCAGGGCACGCTCGGCCCCGCTCGCCAGGTCGGTCACGTAGATGTTGTTGTCGCGCACGAACGCGACCAGCCGGCCGTCGGGCGAGAGCTTGGCGAACATCTGATAGCCCGGTTTGGCGCTCACCGGGAGCAGCCGCTTCGCGGCGAGATCCCAAACGTAGAACGTGCCCTTGGTGTTCTGGCGCCACACCCGGGACGAGTTAGCGAAGATCAGGAGCTTCGAGCCGTCAGTGGAGAAGCGGTATTCCTCGATCTTGATGGGCTCGCGGCTGCCCGACGGCACCAAGTCGGCGCCCCGCACCAGGACGTCGCGCTTGCCCGTGAGCGCGTCCACGCGGTACAGGTCCGTGCCGCCCGCCGTGTCCTCGAGCACCGTGTAGGCGCGGCCATCCTTCATCCATTCGGCGGACACGAGGTCGCCGGCGAACGCGCGCGTGCCCCAGATCGCATGCACGGTAAACGGCGGGGCCGGCGCGCCCTGGGCGACGAGACGCGATCCCACCACGAGAGCGACGGCGCAGCAAGCGACAGAGCGGACGAAGCGCGCAAGCATGATGACCACCGTGCGGTAGGTTTGGAGTGGGAAACTTACCCGTCCGGCCGAGCCTTGCCATCGTGGCAACCGGCAACGAGGAGACGCGATGAGCCGGCAGAGTCAACGCGAACAGGCAGAGGCGTTCCGCAGCCTGCACCGGGGTCCGGGTCTCCTGGTGCTGCCGAACGCCTGGGATGTCGTGACCGCGCGGTTGGTAGAGGCGGCGGGCTACCCCGCCGTCGCCACGACGAGCGCCGGCATCGCGTGGGCGCTCGGGTATCCCGACGGGGAGCGCATCAGCCGCGACGAGATGCTCGGTGTGGTGCAACGCATCGCGGCGGCCGTCGCGGTCCCGGTCACCGCCGACATGGAGGCGGGCTACGGGAGGCGCCCCGAGGACGCCGCGGCGACCGCGCGCGGCGTGATCGCGGCCGGGGCGATTGGGCTCAACCTGGAGGACGGGACCACCGACGGGACCCTGCTCGACGCCACGCTGCAGGTGGAGCGCATCCGGGCTGTGCGGGAGGCGGGGGCGGCGGCGGGCGTCCCCCTGGTGGTAAACGCCCGCACCGACGCGTTCGAGACGCAAGGGTCGACGCCGGCCGAGCGACTGCGGGAGGCGCTACGGCGCGCCAACGCCTACCACGACGCCGGCGCGGACTGTCTCTTCGTCCCGCACGTGAGCGATGGGGACACGATCGGGCGGCTCGCGCGCGAGCTCACGGGCCCGCTGAACGTCATCGCCGGGCCTCCCGCCCCCGCGCTCGGCGCGCTCGCCCGGCTCGGCGTCCGGCGCGCCAGCCTGGGCCCGCGCCTGACCCAGGCAGCGCTCGGGCTGGTGCGCCGGGTCCTGACCGAGTTGCGCGAGCGGGGCAGCTACGGGCCGCTCGCGGAGCTGATACCATTCGCCGAGCTCCAGCAGCTCGTGGCGCGGGGCTCTTGACGGCGCCGCGCCTCATCGTATATTTATAACAGACGATGCATATTCATACCCTGGTTAGGCTCGACCCCACGGGGGGCGCGTGATGAACCGATGCCCGCTGCACGCCCTCGCGAATCTGAATCTGGCCACTCCCTTCGGCGGGAGCGACCGGGCGGCGTAGGCGTCAACGCGACATCACGCAAACTCCCCCGGCCCGCTCCCTCAAGAGCGGGCCTCTTTTTTTGTGGCTGAGGACGAAAGGGCACGATGACGGGAGGCGAGCGATCACGTTGGGTTAATGCCCGCGCACCGGCGCTCAATCCTTGGCGCGAGTATGACGCGTGTGGCGTGGGGTTCGTGGCGCGCGCGTCGGGCGAGCGCTCGCACCAGGTCATGCGGCTGGCGCTCCAGGCGCTCGACCGGGTGGCCCACCGGGGCGCCGCGGCCACGGACAACTCGGGCGACGGGGCTGGTGTCCTCACCCAGATCCCGGAGCGGTTGCTGCGCGACGAGGCCGAGCGCCAGGGCGTGGCCCTCGCTCCCGAGCAGCCGTTCGCCGTCGGCGCCTTCTTCCTGCCCGCCGATCCCGCCGCGCTGGCCCGCGCTACGGCGTTGGTCGAAGAGGTGTTGGGCGCCGAGGGCCTGCCCGTGCTGGGGTGGCGCGACGTGCCGCTCGATCGCGCGGTGCTGGGCGCCGGAGCGCGCGCCACCTGCCCGACCATCCGGCACGCCTTCGTGGCCGCGCCCCGCGACCCCGGGCGGACCGACGAAGCCGCGTGGGAGCGCTCCTTGTACGTCGCGCGGCGGGCCATCGAGCGGCGCGCGGCCAACGCCGCCCCGGCCTGCGAGCCGTTCTTCGTGTGCTCGCTCTCGTGCCGCACCCTGGTCTACAAAGCCCTGCTCACGGGCAGTGAGCTCGCGGCGTTCTTCCCGGACCTCCGCTCTCCCGACTACGAGACCGCGTTGGCCGTCTTTCACCAGCGCTACTCCACTAACACGAGCCCGAGCTGGGCCTTGGCGCAGCCGTTCCGCCTGCTCGCGCACAACGGCGAGATCAACACGCTCTGGGGGAATCGCAACGCGATGCGCGCGCGCGAGCCGGCGCTCGCGTCCCCCCTCTTCGGGGAGAGCGTGGATCGCCTCAAGCCGGTGATCTGGGCCGAAGGGAGCGATTCCACGAGCCTCGATAACGCCCTCGAGTTGCTCGTGCGTGGCGGCCGCGACCCGGTCCACGCGTTGATGATGCTGGTCCCCGAAGCGCACGAAGGGGCCCCCGAGATGGAACCCGCGTTGCGCGGCTTCTACGAGCTGCACGAGTGCCTGGTGGAGCCGTGGGACGGGCCGGCGGCGCTCGCGTTCTCAGACGGCGTCCTCGTGGGCTCGGCCCTCGACCGCAACGGCCTCCGCCCCTGCCGCTACAAGATCACGCGCGACGGACTGGTGGTCGCAGGCTCCGAAGCCGGCCTCGTGGACTTGGATCCCGCCCAGGTGGTCGAGAGTGGCCGGCTGGGCCCGGGCGAGCTGCTCGTGGTCGACACGCGCCGCAAGGCGATCCTCCACAACGCCGAGGCGAAGCGCGAAGTGGCGCGGCGCCGCCCCTACGCGCGCTGGGCGGCGCGCGCCATCCGGCCGCTGCGCCCCACGGTGGCCGCGCCCGACCGGCCTCCCCTCCCGGAGGCCGAGCAGGTGGCGCGCCAACTGGCGTTCGGCTGGAGCTTCGAGGATGTGCGCTACGTGCTGGAGCCGATGGGCGGCGCCGGGCAGGACGCCGTGTGGAGTATGGGTGACGACACCCCCATTGCGCCGCTCGCGCACGTGCGTCCGAGCCTGTACGCCTACGTGCGCCAGCGCTTCGCCCAGGTGACCAATCCCGCGATCGACCCGTTGCGCGAGACCCTGGTCATGTCGCTGCGGATGCACCTCGGGCGGCGCGGCTCGCTGCTCACGGAGCGGCCGGACGGGCTGCGGCTCGTGCGCAACGAGCACCCGGTGCTATTAGAGGAAGAGATGGCGGCGCTGCGCGCGCTCGCCGGCGCGCAGGTGGTGACGCTCGACGCCACGTGGCGCGCCGCAAACGACGGCGCCGCGCTGCGCGCCGCGCTCGACGCGCTGTCCCGCGCGGCGGGGCGCGCGGTGCAAGAGGGAGCGCGCATCGTGATCCTGAGCGACCGGGCGGCCGACGGGGAGCGCGCGGCCCTGCCGATGCTGCTCGCCGTCGGGGCCGTGCATCAGCACCTGCTCGACAACGGCCTGCGGACGCGGCTCGGGCTCGTCGCCGAAGCGGGAGACGCCTGGGACGTGCATCACGTCGCCGCGCTGATCGGGTACGGGGCCGAGGCGGTGCACCCCTGGCTCGCCCTCGAGTCCGTGCGGGCCCACGTCGCCGCGGAGGACGCGCGCCTCAAGTTCCGCGCGGCAGCCGAGCGGGGTCTCATGAAGATCCTCTCCAAGATGGGCATCTCGACCCTGCCCTCGTACTGTGGGGCGCAGATCTTCGAGGCGCTCGGCCTGGGGGTCGAGGTCGTCGATCGCTGCTTCACGGGGACCGTGTCGACGATCGGCGGCATCGGCTTCGCGGAGATCGCCACCGACATCGTGGCGCGCCAGCGCGCCGCCTACCCCGACGGCCGACCGGTCGAGGAGCCGGTGCTGCCCGATCACGGGCGCGTGCGCTATCGCCGGGACGGCGAGGATCACGGCTGGTCACCGCCGTTGGTGCGGGCGATGCAACAGGCCGTGCTCGCCGACACGCCCCAGGCGTACGACGCGTTTCGGACGCGCCTTGCGGCGCGCGCGCCCGCGAGTCCGCGCGACCTCGTCGCGATCCGGCCCGGGACACCGATCCCGGTGGAAGAGGTGGAGGCGGCGGAGGCGATCCGGCGCCGCTTCATCTCGACGGCGATGTCGCTCGGCGCATTGTCGCCCGAGGCGCACCGCACCCTCGCGATCGGGATGAACCGCATGGGGGCGCGGTCCAACTCGGGGGAGGGCGGTGAGGATCCCGACACCTACGAGCCGCTCCCGGGCGGCGACCGCGCCGACAACCGCATCAAGCAGGTGGCCTCGGCGCGCTTTGGCGTGACGACCCAGTACCTGGTGCGGGCGGACGAGCTCGAGATCAAGATCGCCCAGGGGTCGAAGCCGGGTGAAGGGGGCCAGCTCCCCGGTCACAAGGTCACCGCGCTGATCGCGCGGCTGCGGCACTCGGTGCCGGGGGTGCCGCTGATCTCCCCGCCCCCGCACCACGACATTTACTCGATCGAGGACTTGGCGCAGCTGATTCACGACTTGAAGCAGGTGAATCCCCGCGCGCGGGTCGGCGTCAAGCTCGTGGCGGAGGCCGGCGTGGGGCGCGTCGCCGCGGGCGTCGCGAAGGCCTATGCCGACTACGTGCTCATTTCGGGCCACAACGGCGGCACGGGGGCGTCACCGCTCTCCTCCATCAAGCATGCGGGATCGCCCTGGGAGCTTGGCCTCGCCGAGACGCAGGCCATCCTGATCGAGAACGGGCTGCGCCACCGGATCGAAGTGCGGGTGGACGGCGGCTTCCGGACCGGGCGCGATGTCGTCGTCGCGGCGATGCTCGGCGCCGAGGCATACGGCTTCGGCACGGCGGCGCTCGTGGCGATGGGCTGCGACATGGCGCGGCAGTGCCATCTGAACTCCTGCCCCACGGGGATCGCGACCCAGCGCCCCGAGCTGCGCGCCAAGTTCCGCGGCACCCCGGAGCAGGTCGTCGCCTACTTCACCTGGATCGCCGAGGACGTGCGCCGCATCCTCGCCAGCATAGGTGTCCGCTCGCTGGACGACATCGTCGGCCGGGTGGACTGGCTGGAGCGGGTGGACCGCCCCACGGCGCCGCGTGCCGCGCTGCTCGACCTGTCGCTCATCCTGGCCGACCCGCTCGGCGGGGGCGACGCGCCGCGACGGCGCACGGTCGAGCGGAACGACCGGCCGGACGTCGCGTCGCTCGACGAGGAGATCCTGCCGGCGCTCGGGCCGCGCCTCGCGGCGGGGCGCGCCTTCGCCGGTGTGTACGACATCGGCAACCACCACCTCACCGTCGGGGCGCGCATCGCCGGCCGCCTGGCCGAGCGCAGCGGCAACGCCGGCCTGCCACCGGGATCGATCCGGCTGCGGTTCCGCGGCAGTGCGGGACAGAGTTTCGGGGCGTTCGCGCTGGCGGGGATGCACCTGGAGCTCGAGGGCGAAGCCAACGACTACGTCGCCAAAGGCCTCACGGGTGGTGAGATCGCGATCCGGCCGTTCCGCGACAGCGGCCACGCCGCCGATCAGGTGCTCCTCGGCAATACGGCGTTGTACGGCGCCACGGGCGGTCGGCTGTTCGCCGCCGGGCGGGCGGGCGACCGCTTCGCCGTGCGCAACTCGGGCGCCACCGCCGTGGTCGAAGGCGCCGGCGCGCACTGCTGCGAGTACATGACGGCGGGCATCGTGGTGGTGCTGGGAAGCGTGGGCCGCAACTTCGGCGCCGGCATGTCGAACGGCGTGGCCTACGTGCTCGATGAAGCGGAGTGCCTCCCGCTGCGCATCAATCCCGACGCCGTCGCGCTCCGGGCACTGGACGAGGCGGACGAGCAGCTCGTGCTCGGGCTCGTGCGCGAGCACCTCGCCCGCACTGCCAGCCCCCGCGCGCAGGCCATCCTCGCCGGCTGGGAGCGCTATCGGCCGTTGTTCCGGCGCGCGACGCCGCACGCTGCGACGGTATCGCCGCCGATCTCCCCCGCCGCGCCGGCGCCGCCCGCGGAGCCGGTGGCGGCGTCCCAGGCGATCGCGGGAGCACCGGGGTCGTGAGATTGGGGGCCGGCCGAGGCGAGCGGGTCACCGTCGGCCGCGCAACCCCTTAGGTGTATCCCTCGAACGGCTCGGTCAGGAGCCGGAGGTCGAGCGGTCGGTAGCGCAGCACGTGCGTGAGCCGCACCGCCTCGCCCACCCGCTCCACCCGCGTCTCCACCAGCTCAAACTCCGTCGCGTCCCCCAGCCCCAGCGCATTGAGGCGCGCGGCCTCGGCCTTGCACACGTCGCCCGGGGTCGGCTTGGGATTGGGGTAGGCATCCTCGTGATGGTCGCGCAGCGCTTTCCAGTGCTCGTCCCCCGCGCGCTCCACTGCTGCGCGGATGTCGTCGCGGTTGAAGGCCATGCCGGGAACCTACCGCACGGCCAACTCGACGTGTAGGTGGTCCGCGGTGCCCGTGTGCCGCAGCGTGTCGAAGCCCATCGCCCAGAAGTACAGTTGGACCAGCCGATTCTTCACGAGACCTCGGCCCGCGGTCCGCAGGTCGGCCGCGTGCGCGTAGCCGTCCTGCTGGATGTAGTGCAGTGAGCCGTCGTTCACGGGCAGCCCCATCGCCCGGTAGTCCTCGGGACGGCGCGCCAGGTCCGTGATGACGATGTCGCGGTCGGCGAGCACCAGCGTCGAGAGCGCGACCCGCAAGAGGGGATGGAGCGTGGTGTAGTAGGCCCGGACCCGTTCCGATTTGGCGTTGGCGCTCGAGAGGAACAGCAACGCGTACCCCGCGTAGGCGAGGACGAGCGGTAACGCGACCCGACGGGCCACGAGCCGGAGCCGCAGCCGCCCGGTGAGCCGGCGCCACCCCCAGGCCGCGTAGCCCGTGACGAGCAGGGCGGTGCACCCCGCCCCGGCCGCGAGCGCGAGCCAGGTTGGGACGTGGCGATGCAGGTAGAGGAACAACGAGACCCGCACGAGCAGGAGGAACGGCAGCGCGATGAGCAGCGCGACGGTGGCAGTCGCTCGGGCGCCTGCCAGCACCAGCGCCCGTCCCTTGCTGGGCGCCGCGGCTGGGGCCGTCCGGCCTGCGATCTGCGACTCGATCCGCGTCCACGCGCGGAACGCGTCGAGCTTCAGCTCTGGCATCGCCACGCCCACCCTACGTAGGCCCGCCCGAGCCGGTTCCGGGACGGTGCCGGTCTCACGCGTTCAGACTCATCCCAAGGTCATTCGCACCTCACCGCTGACGTGTCTGCCGTACCGGGAGCCGCGTCTCTATAAGGAGGACTCCTCAGGGGAAAGCACTATGGTAGCGCACCGTGGGTTGTGGATCGCCGTCGTGCTGGTCGTGGCCGCATGTGGCGACCGTCTCGCACGCGAGCAAGCGAGCGGCGACTCGGTCTCGTCGCCGGAGCGCGCCCCGATGGCCTACGCTCAGCTCGCCCGTTCCCGCGCATACGCGGCGCGGCCGGTGGACGCGTTAGTTCCAGACCTCTCCCGTATTACTATGGCGACACCGGCCGCGAGCCTCGTCATCCGGAACGGTAGCGCCAGGGTGCAGGTCGACTCGCTCGACGGCGGGATCGCGCGCGTGCAAGCGCTCGCGCAACAGGCTGGCGGCTACGTCGCCGCCACCACGCTCGAAACCGGCCGCGGTCAACTGCGCTCGGCAAGCCTGGAGCTCAAGGTCCCCGCCGAGCGGTTCCAGGACGCCCTGGCCGGCTTGAACCCCATCGGCAAACTCGAGGCGGTGAACGTCAGTAGCGAGGACGTCGGCGAGGAGTACGTCGACGTGAACGCCCGGATCGAGAACGCCCGTCGCCTCGAGACCCGGCTCGTGGCGATCCTCGCGGAGCGGACCGGCCGGCTGAAGGATGTGCTCGAGGTGGAGCAGGCGCTGGCGCGGGTGCGCGAGGAGATCGAGCGCTATGAAGGGCGGCTGCGGTATTTGCGGGCGCACACGGCGCTGAGCACGCTCACCGTGCGGCTCCACGAGCCGGTGCCGATCGTGGGCCGCGTCGGTGCCAGCGTGATGGGGGAAGCGGTCAAGCAGGCGTGGCGCAATTTCGTCTGGTTTGTGGCGCTCGGCGTGCAGGCGCTCGGGGTCTTGATCCCGCTCGGCGCGCTGGTGGCGCTCGCGTGGGTTGGGGTGCGGCGCTGGCGCCCGCATGCGGTCCGCGCGGGCGCGTGATACGAAGACGACGGGGAGGGAGGGATGGGGTCAGGCGCCCATCCCTCCGTGCGCCCCGTCAGCGCGTCACGACCTTCACGTCCTTCACGGCGATCGGCGCCCCGGCCACGAGGATCGGCGTCTGGCGCTCCTGGGCCGTCTTGTTGAACGCCGCCACGTCCGTGCGCAGCAGCTCGTTGAAGCGCGCGAGGTAGCCGTCGAGCTCGGTCCGCAGCTCGCGTATCCGGGCAACCATCGCCTCGCTCGGGGGTTGCGCGTATGCCGCATTCGCCCCAAACCCCAAAGCCTGCAGCCGGTTCTGGAACCGATTCAGGTAATGGATGTCGTCCTGCGTCGCCTCCCGCTGCACATCGGAGTTGTACAAGCTGTCCTTCAGCTGCTTGAGCTTCTTCCCCAGGTCGCCCGCCTGACGGATCACGGGCGCCGCGGCGGCGGTGTCGCCCCTCAGGTTGTCCCGGAGCGCCTGTTCGGTCCCCTTGAGTTGGGTCTCGAGGCTGGCGATGCGGTTCAGCATCTCGTTCAAGGCCGACTGGGCGTTCCGCAGCTCGAGCCCGGACCGGAGCTGCTCCGCGAACGCCGCCGGCTCGGCGTGCACGAAGGGATCGGGCTCCACGGTCACCATGGTCGTCGCCGTGGCGCCACCGGCGCTCACTGCGACGCGGTAGCTCCCGGGCACCACGCGCGGGCCCCCCAGTTGCCGGAACGGGTTCTCCTCCTCGTCCGGGTTGGTGGGCCGTTCGAACGCGAGCCGGGTCGGGGCGGCGTAGCGGAGGTTCCAGACGTAGCGATTCACCCCTTGTTTCCCGGGCGCGCTGCTGTCCACCACGATCGTATCGCCGCGGCTGTCGGTCACGGTGACGATCACTCCACCGCCGCGGCGCGCGCGCCCCCGTGGCGCCGCCGTCGTGTCGAGCGCCGTCTTCAGGGAGTAGTCGATCATCGCGCCCGCCGGGGCGTTGGGTGTGGTGAATCGGGTCGGCGCCACCGCCGGCCGCCGCGGCCGCACGCGCAACTCGGCGGGCAGGCTACCGAAGGCGTGCAGATCCGCCGCCGCGACCTCCGGGGTCAACTCCTCGAGTGGGGTGATGTTGTCGAGCACGAACAGCCCCCGGCCGTGCGTCGCCACCACCAAGTCGTGCGACCGCTTGATGAACTTGACGTCGTACACCGGCACGGTGGGGAAGTCCGCTTTAAGGGGCTTCCACATGGCCCCCCCATCGCGCGAGTACCACAGGCCGGTGTCGGTCCCGAGCACGAGGAAGTTCTTCGCGTTCGGGTCCTCGCGCACCACGCGCGCCACGGCGTCGGCCGGCAGGCCGCGCGCTAGGTCGGTCCACGTCTTCCCGTAGTCCGTCGTCTTGTAGACGTAGGGCCGACTGTCGTCGAGCTCGTGCCGATCCACGGTGAGGTACGCCGTGCCCGCGTCGAACGGCGAGATCCCGATCTGATAGATCCGTCCCTCGGCCTCGGCCGCGAGCCGGGGGAAGTGCCCAGCCACGTTGGTCCAGGTCTTCCCGCCGTCGCGCGTCACGTGGGCCAGGCCGTCGTCGGCGCCCACCCAGATCACGTTGCTGTCGGTCGGCGCGTGGTTGATGGTCAGGATGGTGTTGTAGGTCTCGGCCCCCGAGATGTCGTATTCGATCGGACCGCCGCTCGTGACCTGCTTCGCCTTCTGGTCGCGGGTCAGGTCGGGACTGATCGGCCGCCAGTGCTCGCCGCCGTCGGTCGTCTTGAACACGACGTTCGCGCCCAGGAACACCGCGTTCGCGTCCGTCGCGGACACCTCGATCGGCGTGGTCCAGTTGAAGCGGTACTCGAGGTTGGCCGGCTTGGTCTCGTTCACGCCCTTCAGGTAGGGCCGGATGCTGCGCGTGCGGCCCGTCTTGAGCTCGACGCGCGTGATGTTGCCGTTCTGCGAGTCGACGTACAGAATGCTCGAGTCGGTCGGGGCAGGCACGGCGTACTCGCCGTCGCCGCCCGTCACGGTGAACCACTCGGAGCCGTTGAGCACAGTCCCGCTGCTGCTCGACGGCCCGCACCACGCGTTGTTGTCCTGCAGGCCGCCGCACAGCATGTAGGGGATGTTGTTGTCGGCCGCGACCATGTAGAACTGCTCGATCGGGAGGTTGTTGAAGGCGCGCCAGGACTTGGCGCCGTTGTCGGTCACGAACGCGCCGCCGTCGTTGCCCTGAATCATGCGGTCGGGGTTCTGCGGATCGATCCACAGGGCATGGTGGTCCACGTGCACGCCGCGGTCGATCGGCCGCGTCGTCTTGCCGCCATCCTCCGACTCGAGCAGCAAGAACGACGAAAAGAA
>DATBBW010000146.1:0-4449 GCA_036270795.1 Gemmatimonadales bacterium
ATCGTCGCGCCGGCGTGGACCGCCTTCATGCGCGACGTGTACGACCGCCGCCCGGCGCCTCCCGACTGGGTGCGGCCCGACTCGCTGATCACCCGCGAGGTCGATTGGTCGAACGGCTACCTCGCCACGCCGTTCTGCCCCCAGAACGTGCGTCACTGGGACTGGTTCTACCCGGGCACCGAGCCCACCCGCGCCTGTCCGGTGCACGCGCCGTTCGGCGTGGGCGTGTCGCCCTAACGCACCGTGCGGCGCATCCGCGCGGGCTCCGTGCATCCGGTGACGGCGCCGCCCATCGTGGACGGCGCCGTTCTCGTTGACGGGCGCGGCCGCATCGCCGCCCTGGGGCCCGAGCGGCTCGTCCCGAGCCCCGACGACGCGGAGCGGCTCGAGTTCCCCGGCGCGGCGCTCGTTCCCGGGCTCGTGAATACCCACACCCACCTCGAACTCACCCACCTCGCCGGCCAGAACGGGGAGCGCGCGTTCCCGCAGTGGATCCGCACGCTCCGCGCCCTCAAAGACGCCACGCCGCCCGACGCGTTTCGCCGCGCGGCGGAGCAAGGGGTGCGGGACTCCTGGGCCGCCGGCGTCACGTGCGTCGCCGACACCGGCAGCACGGGTGCGGCCCTCGTGGCGCTCGCCGCGCTGGGCGGGCGGGGGATCGCCTACCAGGAGGTGTTCGGGCCCGATCCGGCGCAGCAGCCCGCCAGCCTGGCGGAGCTGGCGCAGGCGCTCGAGCGCCTGGGCGGCTGCACCTCGACGCTGGTGCGCCTCGGGGTCTCGCCCCACGCGCCCTATACGGTGAGCGAGCCGTTGTATCGCGCGGTGGGCGAGCTGGCGCGCCACGCGGGGCTCCCGATGGCGCTGCACCTCGCCGAGTCGCGCGAAGAGGCCACCCTGGTGCGGGCTGGCGGCGGGCCGTTTGCCGACGCGCTTCGCGCCCGCGGCATTGCGGTCGCGGCGCGCGACTGTTCGCCCGTGCAATACCTCGCGCAGCTAGGCCTGCTGCGGGCCGGCACCCTGTGCATTCATTGCGTGCAGGTGGACCAGGCGGACATCGCGACGCTCGCGCGGGCCGGGGTGAGTGTGGCCCATTGCCCGCGCTCGAATCGGGCGCACGGGCACGGCACCGCCCCACTCGCTGCGTTCCGCGGCGCGGGGATCGCGGTCGGGCTCGGGACCGATTCGGTGGTGAGTGTGGGGGACGTGCAGCTCGGGTCGGAAGCGGTGGCGGCCGGGCTCACGGGAGAGGACGCGCTCCGCCGACTCACGCTCGAGGGAGCGCGGGCGTTGGGACTCGACGGCGACATCGGATCGCTCGAGGTCGGCAAAGCTGCCGATCTCGCGGTGTTCCCGACGACCGCGGGCGCGGGTCCGGAACCGACGGCCGCTGCCCTGCTCACGCTCGTCGCCGGACGCGTCGTTCACCAGTAGATTCTGGGTTAATGAAAACGCGGCGCCATGCGGCGATTCTCAAGCTCGTGCGCACCGAAACGATTGCGAGCCAGGAGCAGCTGCGCGAGCTGCTCCAAGCCGAGGGGTTCGACGTCACCCAGGCGACGCTGTCGCGCGACATTCGAGAGCTCGGGCTCGCGAAGGTGTCCGCACCCGACGGCGGCTCGCACTACGCCCCGCCCGCCGAGGGGGGAACGGCGATGCGGCCGCACCTGGAGCAGGTCCTCCCCACCCTGCTCGTGTCGCTCGACGGGGTGGGCCCCCTGCTCGTGGTGAAGACTCCCGCCGGCGGCGCGCAAGCGCTCGGGCTGGCGCTCGATGCCGCCGCCTGGTCCGAGATCATCGGGACCATCGCGGGGGACGACGCCGTCCTCGTGATCACGCGCAGCGAGCGCGCCCGCCGCGCCGTCCAGACCCGCCTGAAAGAGGCGGCGGGCATTCCCAACTGACGCTGGCGGACCCCGGCCGACCCCGGCTTCCGGGGCGGCCCGGTACGCCGTACTGTTGTCCCGATTTCCACCCGACCAAGGAGCCTACCGTGTCCTACCTGACCCGCCGCCGCCTCCTCGGGGCATGCGTCGGGGCGGCCCTCGCGGCCGTCACGCGCGCCGGCGCTGCCCAGACGCCCCCCGCGAGCGCTGCCGCGCCCGCGAACGCCCTCACGCCGGCCGAACAGGCCGCGGGGTGGCACCTCCTGTTTGACGGCACGACCGGCGCCGGCTGGCGCGGGTTCCGCCAGGACTCGCTGCCTTCCGGGTGGCGGGTGGTGGACGGTGCGCTCACGCGCGTCGCCGCCGCGGGCGACATCATCACACGCCAGCAGTTCGCGAACTTTGAGCTCCGGCTCGAGTGGAACATCTCGCAGGCCGGTAACAGCGGGGTCTTCTACCGGGTGAGCGAGGACGACGACGCCACCTATTGGAGCGGCCCCGAGATGCAGGTGCTGGACGACGTGAAGCACCCCGACGGGAAGTCGCGGCTCACCGCCGCCGGCTCGTGCTACGACATGTACCCGTCTCCCGCGGGCGTCGTGAAGCCCCCCGGCCAGTGGAACGCGGTGCGGATCGTCGTCAACGGCCATCATGTCGAGCAGTGGCTGAACGGCGTGAAAGTCGTGGAATACGAGTTCGGCAGCCCCGACTGGATGGCCCGGCTGAAGGCGAGCAAGTTCGCCCCGCACCCCCATTACGGCCGCAACGCCACGGGCTATATCGGCCTCCAGGACCACGGGGACTGGGTGGCGTTCCGGAACATCAAGATCCGGGTGCTGCCGTGATCCGGTTCAAGCTGTCGACCATGATGTTCCTCCAATACTTCGTGTGGGGGGCCTGGTTCGTCACGCTGGGCACCTATCTGAACCAGACGCTGCACTTCTCCGGCCCCCAGGTCAGCGCCGCCTACATGACTACGGCCATCGCCGCGCTCGTCTCGCCGTTCTTCATCGGCGTCGTGGCCGACCGGTTCTTCGCGACCGAGAAGCTGCTGGCCGTGCTGCACATCGTCGGGGGGGGCGTCCTGTGGTACGCGTCCACCCAGACGGCGTTCTGGTCCTTCTTTCCGGTGCTGATCCTGTACGCGCTGTGCTACATGCCGACGCTGTCGCTGTCCAATTCGATCTCCTTCCATCATGTGGCCAATCCCGCGCGCGACTTTCCCTTCATCCGCGTGCTCGGCACCATCGGGTGGATCGTGGCCGGGATCATCGTCGGGAAAGTGCTCCACGCGGACGCGCTCGCCCTGCCGATGCGCGTGGCCGCGACCGCGTCGGTGGCGCTCGGGCTCTATTCGTTCACGCTGCCCCACACACCGCCCCGGGCGGCGGGGGCGCCGTTCAGCATCCGGGACGCGTTGGGCATCGACGCGCTGCAGCTGCTCAAGGACCGCACGTTCCTGGTTTTCGTGCTGGGGTCGTTCCTGTTGTGCATTCCGCTGCAGTTCTACTACACGTGGGCCAACGCCTTCCTGAACGAGATCGGGGCCCCCGAGCCCGCGTTCATCATGACGTGGGGCCAGATGTCCGAGATCTTCTTCATGCTGCTGCTCCCGTTCTTCCTCCGCCGCTTCGGGATCAAACTCATCATGCTGGGCGGCATGCTGGCCTGGGGGCTGCGCTACTTGGCGTTCGCGAACGGCACCGTCGCCACCGGGATGTGGCTCTTGTATGGCGGGATCCTGCTGCACGGTGTGTGTTACGATTTCTTCTTCGTGGGCGGCCAGATCTACACCGACGAGCAGGCCGGTCCCCGCATCCGCGGCGCGGCCCAGGGCTTCATCAACCTCGTCACGAACGGCGCCGGGTACGCGGTCGGCGCCTGGGTCTCCGGGGCCGTGGTGCAGGCCTTCGCCACGCCCGTCGCCGGTGGCGGGTTCACGCACGACTGGCACCACATCTGGCTGTATCCTGCGAGCGGCGCGTTCGTCGTGCTCGTCCTATTCGCGTTCTTGTTCCGCCCCCGGGCCGCGCTCCCACCCGAGCCCGCGCCGGCGGATTGACTCACTGCGCACAGGGGGAACGCTTCGATGGCGAAACGAGAGATCACGCGGCGGAAGTTCATCCGCGAGGCGGGCACGGCCGGCGCGGCCATGGCCTTTACGATCGTGCCGCGCCACGTGCTCGGACACGGCTACCGCGCGCCGAGCGACACGCTCAACATCGCCTGCATCGGCGTGGGCGGGCGGGGCCGCGAAGACGTGAAATCCGTCGCGTCCGAGAACATCTACGCGCTGTGCGATGTGGACGAGGTCAGTGCGGCCGATTCCTACTCGGCCCACCCCAAGGCAAAACGCTACACGGATTACCGTGAGCTGCTGGAGAAGGAGGCGAAGCACATCGACGCAGTCGTCGTGGCGACGCCCGACCATACCCACGCCGCGGTGGCGCGCCTCGCGATGAAAGCCGGCAAGCATGTCTACTGCGAGAAGCCACTGGCCCGCACACTCGACGAAGTCCGCGGTTTGGCCGACCTGGCGAAGACGACCAAAGTCGCGACCCAGATG
>DATBBW010000147.1:0-3346 GCA_036270795.1 Gemmatimonadales bacterium
GTTGAGGAAGTAGTAGCCCTTGTCGTCGGTCACGGCGGCGAGCGCGGTGCCGACGACCGTCACCTGGGCGCTCGCGATCGCGGCGCCCTGCTGATCGGTCACCGTGCCCTCGATCTTGCCCGTCGTCTGTTGCGCGGCCACGGACGACGCCACGACGACGAGCGTCACCACGGACGCGCACCCCGACGCGAGCCAGCGGCCGAAGGCGCTTCGCACACGACGAGTCATGGAAGGTTCCTCCCGGGATGTTGAGACGCGGAATGCGTAGGCGGACGGAAACGCAGACGGCACGGCATCACCTCCACGAACGAGTAACAGCGGCGCAGGGTCGGCGCGCGTGGCGCCACCCTGAGGCGACTTCGTCGGTGTTCCCGCACGGACAACGGCGCTGCTCGATTCCGCCAACGGCTGCAGGAGAGCATTCCGCGGGACCAGCGAAATTCCCTAATCTGTGGCGAAAATGTGGCGCGTTTGGTACCCCCGCAAGACCCCCCGCCAGCCACCGGGGACCCGGGGGGGAGGGCCAGGTCGAAGGCTCGACACCGGCCTGGACGATTCTAGACGAGGAACAGCTCGTCCTGGGGGGCGCGGGGGGTCACTTCGGGGCCTGTCGTCGCGAGGTGGACATTGATCTCGCTGCGCATGCCGAAACGGCCTGGGAGGTAGATGCCGGGCTCGACCGAGAACCCCACTCCCGCCACGAGTGCGCGCGCGTCCTCGGTCTCGAAGTTATCGAGGTGCGGCCCCGAGCCGTGCAGGTCGCGGTCGATCGAGTGTCCTGTCCGGTGGACAAAATACTCCGCGAACCCGGCCTCTCGGATCACGCCGCGGGCCGCGTCGTCGACGGCGGCGCCGGTGAGCACCGCCCCGGATCCTTGGGGGGGCCAGCGCTCCTGGAGCAGCCGCACGGCGGCATCGCGCGCAGCGCGCACCGCCTGCCACACGCGCCGGACGTCGGCGTCCGGGGTGCGTCCCGCGAACGCCATCCACGTCTGATCGGCGAACACCGTGCCCGCTGCGGGCCCCGCCCACAGATCGAGCAGCAGGACCTCACCGGGGGCGAGCCGGCGATCCGCTCCCGGGTGCGGTTCGTAGTGCGGCATCGCCGAATTCGGTCCGAACGCGGCGATCGGCGCGCCGCCCGCGTACAGTCCGGCGCGCTCGATCGCTTCGAGCACGCGCCGCACCACCGTCGTTTCCCGCAGTTCCGCCCCGCGAGCCACTTCGTGCCCCGCCCAGATGAGCGCTTCGCGCGCCGCGGCGGCGAGCACCTCGGCGGCGCGCCGGTGGCCGGCCAGCTCCACGTCCGACCAGCGCGCCGCGAACCGGCTCACGAGCGGGGCCGACGACACGACGCGCGCCCCGAGGGACTGGAGCAGCTGCACCACGCCGTAGGGCACGCGGTCGAGGTAGGGCACGGCGTCCTGGGGTGAGATCTCGAGGGCAAGCGTACGGTCGTGCACCAGCGCCGCGAGGTGTGCGTGCAACTCCTGCCATGAGCCGTAGGGTTTCACCTCGCCCGGGAAGTCGGCGAGCGGCTGCAACTCGATGCGGTGAGCGACGGCGACCGGTCGGCCGCGCCGCTCCAGGGACACGAACAGGCGGCGCGTGCCCATCCCCGTGGGCCCGAGGATGCGCTCGGCGATCGGGTTCACTTTGCGAAAGTCGTACAAGAGCCACGCGTCGGCGCCGAGGGCCCCGAGCGCGTCGCCCAGCGCAGCAAAATCGAACCCGTCGAGCAGCGGCATCAGTGATGGCGGGGATCGGGCGAGGCCGCCCGCCAACGACACGCCTGGCCGCCGGTGGCACGACACGACACGTGGAGCATCGCCCCTTCGACGCCCACGAGCAGCCGCAGCAGCTCGGCGAATCCGGCGCCGAACAGCGCGCACGCGGCGCCGTCGGGCGTGGCGTGGACGGCCATGGCGTCGTGTACGCGGGCGACGGGCACGTGGCCTTCACGCCCCAGCTCGCCACCGAACACCGCGCGGGCGGCGCGGCGCGCGGCGCCGTAGCCGAGCAGCCGGGGTGCCATGCGCGCGAGCAGGCGCGACACCACCGAGAGCCGGCGCACCGCGCGGCGCGCCGCGCGGCGGCCCGCGTCCGCGAACACCAGGTCCGCGTCCGGCCGGCGACCCACCAGGCGCAGCAACGCCTCGACGTGGGTCGGGTCCGCGGCGGCGTCCCGGCGCACCATCGCCTCGTATTCCCGCAGCTGCATCGCGACGGTGGGCGACAGCCCTAAACGCTTGGAGAGCAGCTCTTCGGCGAACTCCGACAACCCGTCCTCGACCGGCGTGTCGAGGTTGCGGACCGCCTCGAGGACCGCGAGTGGGAGAATGCTGTGGACCACGGCGCGCGAAACCTAGCACTTCCCGCCCCTATTGCGGAACCCGGTCAGCAGGGGAGAGGTTAAGACGCGCGATGACCACGCCCCCCACGCCCCCCCCACCCACCCCCCCGGCGCCGAGCCCCGCCGCCGAGGCGGAAAAGCGCGCCAGCTTCGAGCGCGAGGCGCTGGTCCACCTGGACAGCCTGTATCGCGTCGCGCTCCGGCTCACGCGCAACGCCGCCGAGGCGGACGACCTGGTGCAGGAGACGATGCTCAAGGCGTACCGCGCCTGGGACCAGTTCGAAAAGGGGACCAACGCCAAGGGGTGGCTGCTCACCATCCTGCGGCACGCCTTCATTAATGAGTACCGGCGGCGCACGCGGCACCCGGAAACGGTCGACCTGGACGCGATCGAGCCGTTCTCGGTGTTCTCCGAGCTGCAGGACGAGGATCCCCAGGGGACCTTCTTCGACCGGATCGTCGACGACGAGGTGCTCCGCGCCATCGACGGGCTGCCGGAACAATTCCGGGAGACTGTGGTGTTGAGCGACGTGGAGGGGCTCTCCTACGAGGAGATCGCCCGCATGCTGAAGGTGCCGGTCGGGACCGTGAAGTCGCGACTGTTCCGCGCCCGGCGATTGTTGCAGCGCCAGCTGTACGATTACGCGGTCGGGATGGGATACATCAAGGGAAGCCCCAGATGAGCCGTCGCATCAACTGCCGCGAGGCGGTCGAGCAGCTCTACGAGTACTTGGACCGGGAGCTGACCCCGGCGACGGAGCTGGCCATCCGCCAGCACCTCGCCGAGTGCCCGCCCTGCTGCGACCACTTCGACTTCGAGCAGCTGTTCCTCGAATTCCTGCGGGCTCGCTGCCGGGCCCAGGGTGCCCCCCCCGAGCTCAAGCACAAGATCCTGCGCGAGCTGTTCGACGAGTGAGGTGGATCACCCCGGATGGTGTCGTGGCCGCCCTCGTGGTGGGAGGGGCGGTCACCTGGGGTCTCTCGTGGCGCGGC
>DATBBW010000148.1:0-6233 GCA_036270795.1 Gemmatimonadales bacterium
CACCCGGAGCCGCGCGACGAGCGCGGCGCCGGAGCGCTCGAACGTGCCCGTCGTGTAGGCGTTCACCGTGAGGAACTGCGCCAACTGGCGGGCCTGCGTCTCGTCGGGCAGGATGTCGCAGGGGAAGTCCGAGGCCTTTAAGGCCTCGCACAGTTTCGCCTTCGTGACGACCACCACCTTGTAGCGGGCGAGCTGCCCGAGCCGCTCGCGCGCCACGTCCGTGGCGCCGATACTGGCCGCCGAATCGGCCGGCGTCTTCACGGCCAGCGGCAAGATCAGCAGCCGTTCCGTAGGCTGTTGGATGGCGAGCTGCGCCGGCGCCGCCGCGGCGGCGGCGAGCGTCAACCCAGCGGCGAGTCCCAGGATCCTCACGCGTGCAGTCCTCACGTTTCCGTCTGTTACCCCAGTGGGCGAAGAGGGATTCGAACCCCCGACTTCCTGCGTGTAAGGCAGGCGCTCTGAACCGCTGAGCTATTCGCCCATCGCATCACCATGGCGGGACCTTAGAGCGCGAGGCCTACGGGGAAAAAAATGCAGTACCCCAGGGTCAGCAACAGCGGTGCGGCGGTCGTCGATCCCTGGCGCAACAACGCGTACCCAGCGACGAGCGAGACCACGGCCGCCGCCAAGCACACCCAGTTCTTCGGTCCGAAGTGGAGGCGGGAGTGGGCGAGACTCGGGTCGGGCATAAGCGCAGGAGTTTACCCGACCCCTCCGGCATCGTCAAGCAGTTGGGTCGTCATTGACGGGCGCGGGCCAGCCTTCGTCCAACAGCGCCCGACGTGCCCGGTCGCGCCGCCGCCGCAGCCACACGAGCCAGCCGAGCGCCGCGCCGGCCACGGCCCAGAAGACGCCGGTCGCGCCGGCCCACCCGAGCCATCCATAGCGCGCCGCCACATCGCGCTGCCAGCGCAGCTCGAAGTCGCCCTCGGTCATATGGTAGGTGGCGCGCAACGCGGCGTCGAACGTGGGGGCGGTCGCGAGCCGATCGACCAGCGGCCCGAGCCCCTGGGCGCCGCCCCAGCGCTCGAGCAGGAGGACCGCGGTCGTGGCGAGGGCGTAGGCCGTGGCCGCGTCCGTCGCATCGCCACGCAGCGCCCGGTCGAGCTCGTCCAAGTCCATCTGGACCCCGCGCGCCACCTGCCAGTTGAGCTCGAGGGCCTCGAGCCGGTCCCACTCGCCGGCGGCGACCGCGGCGTAGCCTTCCTCGAACCACAGGGGGAGCGGGCGGCGCACGCGCCAGCGCAGGGCGAGGTGCGCCAGTTCGTGGCGCAGCGCGTCGGCGACGTGGTCGGGGGGCCCACTGGCGAGCAGCACCACCGTGCCGGTGCCCACGAGCGCCGCGCCGGCGCTCCAGCGGGGCAGCCGACCCCCGGTGAGCGAGTCAAACTGGGCGCGCGTCGGGGCGAGCCACAGCCGGATGGGGCGCCCGGGGAGCGGGCCCACGCCGGGGAACGGCGCGGCGCGATCCGCTCGCTCGGCGAGGGCGACGGCGAGGCTCGCCTGCGGCGGCCATGCGACCGCCGTCACCCGGCCCACCGTGACGGCGACGGGCGGCGCCGTCTGGGCGACGAGACCGGCGAGCGCGAGGGCTAGGTGCGCGGGGGCTCCTGTCCCTGGAGCACCAAGGCGAGGGTCTCCTGACACTTCTTGCCCCAGGGATTGAACTTGTTCGCCTTGAAGCCCTCGTCCCAGATGCGCTGCGCCTGCTCCGGGTCGCCGCCGAACCACAGGGCGCGCCCCAGCTCGTAGTACGCTTCGATGAGGTTGGGCCCGAGCTTCAGGGTCTTCTGAAAGAACGTCTGCGCGTCCTCGTACATCTCGCGCTGCAGGTAGACGAGGCCGAGGTAGAAGTGGGCGTACAGCGTCGCCTTCTTGTCGTTGTCGAGGCGGATCGCCTTGGAGAGGTGTTCGATCGCCTCGCCGAAGATGCGTTTCTTCAAACAGATGTAGCCGACGTTGATACGGGCGAGCGAGTTGGCCGGCTCCTTCATGAGCACCTTCTGGAACGTCCCGAGCGCGTCGTCGTAGTCCTCGTGCAGCATTTGCGCCCACCCGAGCAAGGACTCCGCTTGCGTCTCCCCGGGGGAGAGCTGCAGCGCGCGCATCAGTGCCGCACTGGCGCCCGCGTAGTCGCCGAGCGAGATGAGACTCCACCCCTTCTCGATGAACGTGGACGCGCCGATGTGATCGGCGTGGAGCGCCGGGCGCGCGCCCGTGAACTCGGGGGCGGAGGCCTCGGCGGTGGACGCGGAGAGCTGCTTGTAGCGCTCCACCAGCTTGCGGACGTCCTCCTTCAGGGCCGTCAGCTCGCCGATCAGCGCGTCCACCTGCTTGAAGTAGCCGATGATCTCGCGCTTCAGGGCCTCGCGCTCGGCCAGCCCGCCCCCCACCGTGTCCAAGCGATGCGCGATCTGTGCGTACGCGGCCCGCAGGGCCGGGAGCGGCGAGTCCCCCATCAGACCGCCGCCTTCTCCGTGACCGCGGTGTCGAGCGCCACCTTCTCCTTCGAGTTCAGGAGCCGCGCCGTGTTCAGCACGATGATCGTGCGGTTCCCCTGCACCACGAGGCCCGTGATATACTCGGCGGCAAGGCCTTTCACGATGTTGGGCGGCGGGGCGATCTCGGTGGCGGCCACCTGGAGCACCTCCGTCACCGCGTCCACCACGACGCCGAGCTTCGCGCCTTCCCATTCGAGGATCACGGTGCGCGTCTCCTCGCGGTAGGGCGCGGCCGCGCCCAGCCGCTTGCGCAAGTCCACGAGCGGCACCGCGGCGCTCTGATACCGCAGGACGCCCTCCAGGAAATCGGGGGCCTTCGGGAGCGGCGCCGGCGCCTCGTAGCGCAGGATGCGCTCCACCTGGAAGATATTGAAGGCGAAGTCCTGCCCGGCCACTTTGAAGGTGACGAGTTGGACATCGTCGCCGCCGGTCACGTGATGTGGTCCCCCAAGAGATCGAGGTCGAGAATCGGCACGAGCGCGCCGCGGCGCCGGGCCACCGCCGAGGCCCACCGGAGCGACTCCCCCGGGGGCAACGGCAAGGCGGGTTCGCGCACCACGTCGTCCGCGTCGTCCACCTCGAACGCGACGTGGCGGATCCCCTCGCCCGCGCCCAGCTCCACCAGCACGGCGGCGCGCCCCAGCTCCGGGGGCGCCGCGCGCGCGCCCATCAGCGCGCCCAGGTGGACCAGCGGTACCAGGCGACCGCGCAAGGGCGTCAGCCCGCGCATCGCGCGGAGCGCCCGGGGCACGTCCAGGACGTCGCCCAGGTCGCCCACTTCGAGCACGCGCGCGAGCGGCAGGCCGTAGCTCTTGCCCTCGACGCGGATCAAGAGGAACCCGCGGCTCACGCCGGCGCCCCCACGGCGCCGCGCGCCGCGAGCTCGACCCCGATGCGCTCGGCGATCTGGGCGAGCGGGAACACGGCCTCCACCCCGCCGAGCTGCACGGCCGCGGTCGGCATGCCGGCGATCACCGCCGATTCCCGGTCCTGTGCGATGCCGCCGCCGCCGGCGGCTCGGATGGCCCGCACCCCGTCGGCGCCATCGCGGCCCATCCCGGTGAGCACCACACCGATGGCGCGGGGCCCGAACACCTCCGCCACCGAGCGGAACAGGCGATCCGCCGCGGGCCGCACGCCCCACAGCGGCGGCTCCTGATCGAGCGCGATGACAGGTCCCTCGGGGGCGGCGACCACCCGCATATGATAATCGCCGGGGGCCACGTACGCCGTGTCGGCGACGATCGGGGCGCCGTGGCCGGCCTCGACCACGCGCAGCGTGCTCATCGAGTCGAGCCGTTCGGCGAGCGAGCGGGTGAAGTTGGGCGGCATGTGCTGCACCACGAGCACCGCCGCGCCGCGGCCGGCCGGGAGCCGGGGGATAACTTCGGCGAGCGCCCGCGGCCCACCCGTCGACGCGGCGATCGCCACGGCGAACCGGGCGCGGGCGCGCAGCCCCGCCTCCGGGGCCCGCGGCGCCGCCAGGGGCGGCCGGGCCATCACGACCACGCGCGACACGTCCGCCACGAGCGCGCGGCGCACCGCGGCCCGCAGCTCAGGGGCCATGCGCACGAGCGCGGCGCGATTCGCCTCGTCCGGCTTGGCGACGATCTCCACGGCGCCCAATTCGAGCGCGCGAATCGCCGCGCCGGTCCCGGGCCCGGCATGCGCGCTCACCACGACAATCGGCCGCGGCGTTTCGGACATGATGTAGCCGATGGCCCCGAGACCATCGAGCTCCGGCATCTCGAGGTCCATCGTCACCACATCGGGATCGTGTTGGTGGACCTTGCGGACGGCGTCGAAGCCGTCGCGCGCCGTGCCCGCGATGCGGAATTCCCCGTCGTCCCCGCCCAGCACGTCGCTCAGCACGCGGCGCATCAGGGCGCTGTCGTCGACCACGAGCACGCTCGGGCGTCGGTCAGATGACGACGGCATCGGACCCCACCGACCGGACCTCGACCCGGCCGTCGGACACGTAGAACCGCACGGAGCGGCCGGCGCCGCCCCCCACGGCTTCGCGCACGAGCGGGATGCCTGCCCGGCGCAGCGCGTTGTGGGCGGCCGCGACATTGCGCTCCCCCATTTGCACCGCGCCCGGCGTCATGAGCTGGGCGAACATGCTGGCGCCGCCCGCGAGCTTCGCGACGAGGCGCCGCGGCTCGGCGCCCAGCTGCGTCAGCCGCGTCACGAGGAGGGGCACCGCCGTCTCGGGAAACTTGGCGGGATTGCCCAGGTCGCGCGCCAGACTCTTGGAGGGCAGCAGCACGTGGGCCATCGCCCCCGCGTGCGCCTGCGCGTCGTGCAGCATGATCGCGACGCACGAGCCCAGGCCGAGCGTGACGATGACCGCGTCGCCCCGCTCCGCGGCCCACTCCGCCACCTTGACGATGCGTTCCGGCGGGCCGCTCACGCCTCGGGCCGGCGATAGATGCGTTCGCGCGGGTCCTCCAGAATGAGCCGGGTGCGCGCCGGGCCGAACAGCGTCTCGACCTTGCCGAGCAGCAAGATCCCCCCCGGGGTGAGCGCGTCGGCGAACAAGCCGAACAGCCGTTCCTGCATGGGCCGATCGAAATAGATGACGACATTGCGGCACACGATCAGGTCGTACGGCGGGTCGGGGGGCGCCGCGGTGGTGAGGTCGTGCTTCGCGACGCGCACGAGGTGGGCGAGCACGGGGAGTGGCCGCCGCGGCGCCTCGGCGGTGAAATAGCGGCGCACCAGCGCCGGTGGCATCTCGCTGAAGGCGGTGTCGGGGAACTGGGCGGCGCGGGTACGCTCCAGGCTCACGCGGTCGATGTCGGTGGCGTCGACGCGGGCGTGTCCGAGCAGCGCCTCCTGGCTCAGGCGGCGGGCGGTCTCGGCCAGCGCGATGGCCACGGTGTACGGCTCTTCGCCCGAGGCGCACCCCGCGGACCACGCGCGCACCTGGCCCCGCCGCGCGCGCCACACGACCTCGAGCCGAGGCTCGAGCGCGCTCCACGTCTCGACGTTGCGGAAGAACTTGGTGACGTTGATGGTGAGCGCATCGAGCAACAGGTCGTACTCGTGCGCGTCGCTGTCGAGCAGGCGGCGGTAGGCCTCGAAGGTGTGGACACCGCGGGCGCGCATCCGCACACCGATGCGCCGGCGCAAGCAGCGGTCCTTGTACGAGTCGCACGCGAGGCCGCGCGCCCGGGTGATTTGTCGTGTGAGTGCCCGGAACCCCCGCTCGTCCTGCTCGGCCGTCACAACAGCGCGCCTAAGGTGTCCAGATTCGCCTTGACGAGCTCGTGCTTGGGGTTGATCTCGAGCGCTTTGCGCCACAGCTGGGCCGCCAACTCGCGGTCGTTCCGCTTATACGCGATGTTGCCGAGCTTGAAGTAGACGTCGTCGCCCAGGTCCGGCGCCAGCTCGATGGCGCGACTGAACGCGTCCCACGCCTCGTCGTAGCGCGAGCCGCGGTAGGCGAGATCCCCCAAGTTTTTGGAGAGCTGCGGCAGCGAGGGCTCGTTCTTGCGGGCGGCCCGCAGCAGGTCCTCCGCCTGGATCAGGTCGCCCGCGAGCTCGCGCAGCACGGCGAGATTGTTCTGCAGGGCGGCGTGCGACGGATAGGCCTCGGCCCCCTCCTCGGCGAGTTCGGCGGCGGCGGCGAACTCGCCGGCGCCCGCGGCGGCGAGCGCGCGGGCCCAAAACCACGCCGGCGGCGGCACTGCCCCGAACAGCTCCTTGGCGCGGTCCAGCCGACCCGCG
>DATBBW010000149.1:0-5517 GCA_036270795.1 Gemmatimonadales bacterium
CAGCCCAACGACCCCAATCGTCTTGCCGCGGAGCTCTCGCCCCTCGAACCGCTTGCGATCCCACTCTCCCCGCCGCATCGCCTCCGCTGCCCAGGGGATGTGCCGTGCCAGGGCGAGCAGCAGGCCCAGGGCGTGCTCGGCGGCGCTGACGGTGTTGGCGCCCGGGGCGTTCATCACCGCGATCCCCCGGCGCGTGGCCGCGTGCACGTCGATGTTGTCCACCCCCGTCCCGGCCCGGGCGATCACGCGGAGCTGGGGCGCGCGCGTGAGCAGGTCCGCGGTCACCTGCGTCTCGCTACGCACCACGAGAGCCGCGGCGCCACCGAGCGCGCGCTCCAGCGTGTCGCGCGGCTGCCCCGCGCAGTTCACGACTTCGAGTTCCGGCGAGCGCGCGAGCAAGGCGAGCCCCGCGTCCGCGACCCGATCGGCGATCACGACGCGGTCCGTCACGGCACCAGTCCGGCGAGTAGGGCGAGCAACTCCTCCACCTCGCCCACGGTGTGGTCGCCCATGTGCCCGATGCGGATGGTCGACTCCTTGAGCGTACCGTACCCGGCGCCGATCGTCCACCCCGCCTCCTGGAGTGCGCCGACGATCCGCTTGGCGCTCGTCCCGTCCGGGAGCCGGAGGCACGACACGGTCCAGCTGCGCTGACCGTCGCGCGGCAGGTACGCGACGCCGCGCTCTTCGCTCCACGCTTCCACGCGGCGCCGCATCGCGTCATGGCGACGCCAGCGCCCCTCCACGCCACCCTCGCGGTCGATCCGTCCGAGCTGCGTTTCGAGCGCGTACAGCAGCGAGATCGCGGGTGTGTTGGTCGGCTGATGCTTCGTCATCGCGTCCCGCAAGCTCACGAGATCAAAGTAGAGCCCCCGGTCGGGGAGGGTCTGCGCCCGGGCGAGCATCCGCTCCGACGCGGCGCCCAGCGCGAGGCCCGGCGGCAGCGCGAGCGCCTTCTGCGAGCCGGTGAGGACGAAGTCGAGTCCCCAACCGTCGGTCTCAACGGGCGAGCCGGCCAGCGAGGTCACGGCATCGACCAGCAGCAGCACGTCGTCGAACTCGCGCACGACGGTTGCCAAGGCCGCCACGTCCTGGAGCACGCCCGTCGATGACTCGGAATGCACCAGCGTCACGGCGTCCACGGGCGTCCGCCGCAGGGTGTCGCGCAGCCGGTCGGGCTCGACTGCAGAGCCGAGGGGCACCTCCAGCGGGATACATTCCTTGCCGCAGGTGCGCACCAGCTTGGCGAACCGCTCGCTGAACGACCCGTTCACGAGCGACAGCGCGCGCCGGCGCACGCCGTTGCGCACCGCCAGCTCCATGAACCCGGTCGCCGACGTGGTGCCCACGAGGACGGGACGGGAGGTGCGGAACAGCCGGGCGAGCGGCGCCTCCATCCCCGCGAGCAGCTGTTCCATGGCGCGCGAGCGGTGCCCGATCATCGGTCGCTGCATCGCGGCCAGGACTTCGGGGTGGACGTCGGTGGGCCCAGGCAGGAAGAACCGGCCGAAGGCGGGCGGCGCGACGGGAGCGGTCATGCGGTGGTGCGGACGAGCTCCTCGACCAGGCCTTCCTCCACCACCTCGTTGGTCTTCACGAGACGGACCCCTTCTTCTCCCCACTCCTTCAGCAGCTGTTCGGACACCGTGCGATCGATGCCCCGGACCGCGTCCGTCACGACGAACAGCCGGGTGTGGGGGAGTCGCTCCAGCAGGCCCTCGACCGCCGCCTTGTCGCACACGTCTGTCGCGACACCGTAGAGCACGATGTCCTCGGGCGCGAGTGCCTCGAGCACCGGCATCACGTTCGCGTTCGTGAACACGTCGAAGCGCTGCTTGTGGAACAGTATGTCACCCGGGTGGGCACGCACGCGCGCGGCGAGCGCGCGCGGGTCGGTCGCGCCCGGCCCCACCACCAGCGGATCCCGCAGCGCGGTTTCGGGGATCTTCTGCTGTCCCGGGGTGCCGCGCATGCAGTGCGGCGGGAAGGTGCGCGCCCCATCCGGATGGTCGGAGATCTCCGCGTCGCTCGGCGTATGATCGTCGGCGCTCGCCACGATCGAGATCCCGTTGCGGTGGGCGTAGTCGGTGAGGCGCTTCAGGTTGCCGACGAGCTGCTCCGCGTCCGGCACGTACAGCTTGCCCCCGGGGTTCATGAAGTCGACCTGGGTGTCGACGTCCCAGAAGATGACACGGGGCACGGCTGACTCCTTGCGACGCGGGGCCCCGGAATCTCGACGCGCGCGCTCCGGGATGTCAACCGCGGCGGCTGGCGTCCGCCGCACTCACTGGACTCCCACCAGGGCGATCCGTGCCGCCACGGGCAACCGGACGGCCCGCTCGCCCGCCGCGACCGCGGCCCGCAGCGTGGGGGGCAGCGGGCTGCCGTCCAGGGATTCGAGCCCCCGGCGCCGGCGAGCATCGAGCCCGTAGAGCATTTCGTTCGGGGTGCCGAGCCAGCCGTAGCCGACGGCGATCACGCATTCGAACCGCAGCGGGAGCGCCAGACCCCGGTCCCGCGCCCAGGCCGCGAGCGTGTCGCTATGGGCGCCGTCCGCTCCCGCCGCCCGGAACAGCGCGAGTACCCGCTCAGTCGCTCGCAGCGCCGTGGCGACCCGCGCGCGCGCCGCGGCGCTGTCCCGCAGCTCCAGCATCGACAACGCCTCGAACTCGAGCCGCAACCCGAGTGCGGTGCGCGCCAGCATCGAGTCGTCCTCGAGCCGCCGGCCCAACGAGACGACCGCGCGCACCAGGGAATCGGCGCGTGCGGGGGCGTGGGTGTCGCGTGCCCGCCGCGCCGCGGCGAGCGTGGCGCGCGTCGTGAACAGCACGCGGCCCGCGTCGATCCCTCCGCGATACGCGTTGCCGGAGTCGACCGGCGGGACGGCGGCGGGGTCCCACGGCAAGGTGGCGGCGACGAGCACCCGATCGACCACCGGCGATCGGGCGGTCGCGAGCCACGCGTGGCGCGCCGGCGAATCCTGCGGCGCCGTGTCGCCAAAGGCGAACGCTACGGGCGAGACGAGCGTGTCCCGCCACAGCGTCCAGGCGACGAGCGCGCCGTTCCCACGGCCGTGGGGTCGCAGCAGCAGGGTATCGCGGGGCGGGTGAGCGAGCACCGCCACCCAGTCGACGCGGCGGAGCGAGTCGAGCGCGGCCGCGGACTGCCACCGATTGACCGGGAGCCGCGCCGGCGGCGGCTCCGGCCCGAGACGCAAGGCGAGCACGAACCCGACGACGCCGAGGGCGACGACGACCGCCCCGCAACCGAGCCCGGCGATGACGATCTTCTTGTGCGTGGACGACTGCATGGGGCGCGCCTCGCGGATCGCAAGGCGCAATGTGTCAGAGCGTCAAGACGACCGCAATCTCGTCGCAGCAGTTCTGGCGGGGGCAGCGCGCGCAATCCGCCCACACCTTGAGCGGGAAGTGTTCCCGCTGCGCCAGCACGAAGCCGAACCTCAGGAAGAACGTTGGCTTACGGGTCAGGGCGAGGACCTCGGCGAGGCCCACGGCGCGCGCCTCGGCGACCAGCGCCGTCAACAGGGCGTGCCCCACACCCCTCCCCTGCCAATTGGCCCGCACCGCGAGTCCGGCGACCTCACTCAGCGCGCGCGAGTACACCTTGAGCGACCCGCACCCCACGAGCGCGCCGTCCGCCGCCTGTGCGACGACGTACTCCTTGATATGCCGGCACAAGTCGTAGTTGCTGCGCGGCAGCAAGTCGCCCGAGGCGACGTACGGCGCCATGAGGAGCTCGAGCTGCTCCGCGTCGGCGAGCGCCGCGGGGCGCACGAGCGGCGCGGGCGCCGACCGCACGAGGGTCAGCGGTCGGGCGCTCACGCCAACACCGCGTCGAGGATGGCGACCGCGCGCTCGAGCTCCGGTGCGGTGATGATGAGCGGCGGGACGAGCCGGATGACGCTCGGCCCGGCCGTGGTGACGAGCAGGCCCCGCTCCCGCGCGGCGGTGACGTAGGGCGCGGCGGGCTCGGTGAGCTCGACGCCCCACATTAGGCCGCGTCCGCGCACCGCGCCCACGCGCGGGCGGTGTGCCGCGAGCTGCGCCAGTGCCGCGCCCAGCCATTCACCCTTCGCCCGGACGGCGGCGAGGAAGCTCGGCTCGGCGATGGTGCGCACCACGGCGAGGGCCGCGCCCGCCACGAGCGGCCCGCCACCGAACGTCGTTGCGTGATCGCCCGGCTTCAGCGCCGCGGCGATGGCATCGGTGAGGAGCACCGCGCCCATCGGCAGCCCGCCGGCCAGGGGCTTCGCAAGCGTCAGGACGTCGGGCACGACGTCGCACTGCTCGTAGGCGAACAGCGTGCCCGTGCGCCCCAGCCCACACTGCACTTCGTCGAAAATCAGCGCGACGCCCCGACCCGCGCACAGCTCTCGCACGAACCCGAGCCACTCGGGATCGAGCGGGCGCACGCCCCCCTCCCCTTGCAACGGCTCCACGATCACGGCCGCGGTGCGCGACGCCGAGATGGCGTGGTCCACCGCCGCCCAGTCCTCCCGCGGCAACACCCGTATGCCGGGCACGAGCGGCTCGAACGGCCGGCGGTAGTCGGGCCGATCGGTCGCGGCGAGCGACGCGAAGAGGCGGCCGTGGAACGAGCCCGTGAACGCCACGATGTCGGTCTTGCCCGACCACTTGCGCGCGAACTTGAACGCCGCCTCGTTGGCTTCGGCGCCCGAGTTGCAGAAGAACACCCGGTCCGCGAAGGACCGGGCCACGAGCTCCTCCGCGAGGTGCTCCCCGGGAGCCGTGCGGTACAGATTCGAGACGTGAACGAGCCCGGTCGCGAGCGCCTGCTCGATCGCCTCCCGGATGACGGGATGGCCGTAGCCGAGCGCGTTCACCGCGATCCCCGCGACGCAGTCGAGGTACCGGGTGCCGTCGGCGGCGATCAGCTCGGCGCCTTCCCCCCGAACGAGTGGCGCGCCGACGCGGGCGTAGACACCGAGCAGCGCGGATTCCGCCGCCGCGGTTGCGAGGGTCACGCCGGCTGTGCCGCGGTGACGAGGACCCGCGTGCCCGTCGCTGGGTGCCCGAGCACGCGCAGGTCGCCGATGCGCACGGCCCGCGCGCCCGCGCGGAGTGCGGCGGCTGCGGCCCGGAGCTTCACGGCCATGCCGCCTGTCACTGCGCCGAGCTCGATGAGCGGCTCCACGTCCCCCGCCTCGAGCACCGGTTGCACGACCCCGTCCACCGTGACCCCGGCGACATCCGAGACGAACAGCAGCTCGGCGGCGTGCAGCGCACCCGCCACCGCCGCCGCGGCTTCGTCCGCGTTCACGTTGAGCGGGAGCCCCCCCGCCGGACCGGGCGCCATCGGCGCGATCACGGGCGTCAGACCCGCCAGCAGGAGGCTCTCGAGCAGCGACGCGCGCACCGCCGCGATCTCGCCCACATGCCCGAGCCCGCCTTCGGCCGGCCGCGCCACGAGCAGGCCGCCGTCGACGCCCGAGAGGCCCAGGGCGTCGAGCCGGGCTTGGCGCAGCGCCGCCACGAC
>DATBBW010000150.1:0-3075 GCA_036270795.1 Gemmatimonadales bacterium
AGGATCCGGGCGGTGTCGAGCGGCTTCTCCAGAAAATCGTAGGCCCCGAGCTGGGTGGCCTCGACGGCGGTCTGAATCGTGCCGTGCCCCGAGATCATCACCACCTGGGCGTGGTGATCGAGCTCGCGCAGTTTGCGCAGCGTCTCCAACCCGCCCATCCCCTGCATCTTCACGTCGAGGAACACGAGGTGCGGGCGCAACTCGGGGTAGATCCGCACCGCTTCGGAGCCCGAGGCCGCGGTCTGCACCTCGAACTCCTCGTACTTGAGCAGCTGTTCGAGGGCCTCGCGCACGCCCTTCTCGTCGTCGACGACGAGCACCCGGCGACTCACGGCTTCCGCCGCTTCGTGCGGTACAACACCACGCCCGTGGGATGGATCGCGATGTCCGTGAACAGGGGCAACAGCCGGACCGGGGCAGCCCGGGTGGAATCGGCGCCCACGCGCAGCAGCACGGAGCCGGTCGAGTCGGCGCCCGCGACGCGCTGCGCCAGCTGCTTGATGAGCGGCTGGGGGAAGGGGAAGCCGCGCAGCGCCAGCTCTTCCACGGTGAAGCGGACGATCCCCGGCCGCGCGACGGTGAGTGGCCCCGCGATGCGCAGCGGCTCGCGCGGCTGCAGCATCCCGGCGAGCGGCCCCAGCGCGTCCGCGGGAATGACGCGCGTATCGAGCCGGCAGTCGACGGCGACCTTGCCCTCGAGCAATTCCACCCGCAGCGAATCGAAGCTCTTGCGCACGGACCAGTCGATCCCGCTGCCCACGAGGGAGGCGATCTCGTTCGCCGAGAGCACGATCGAGTCGGGCCCGGCGGCCTTCTTGAGGCGGTCGAGCTTGGTCTGGGTGGACGACAGCGCCTTGGGCGTGGGGGCGCCCACCGTGTCCGCGATGGGCGGGAGCTGGGTGGGGTGGACGCCGAACCAGCGCCGGGCGGTGCGCGCGAGCGGCTCGCGGAACCACCAGGCCGCGAGCGCCGCCGCGAGGACGAGGACCAGGCATCCGAGCCGCAGGACGCCCTTAAAGCAGCCGTTCACTGTGCCTCACGTTGTACACCGCCCCGTGCGATTGGAGCGCGCTCTGCATCAGGTCGAGCGTTTCCACCAGGACCGTCTCCGCGAAGTGCAGGCGTTCGAGCGCGGCGGGGAGGGTCGCGAAGTCGCGGGGCCGCGCCGTGCGCGCTGCGCGCCCCAGGGTGAGGTGGGGGTGGAACGCGCGCGCCTCGGTCGGGAACCCGAGCGGGGCAAACTCCTGCTCCACCCGATGCGCCAGCAGCTCGAGCGCGGGCTCGGGCGCGACCCCGGCCCACACCACGCGAGGGCGCGCCACGTCGGGGAACGCGCCGAACCCGCCGAGGCCGAGCGCGACCGCGCGGGCGCCCGCCGCCGCCCGCCCCAGCGCGGCCCCGAGCTCGGCGTCCCGCTCCGGTGCCACCTCGCCCAGAAACTTGAGCGTGAGATGCATCCCCTCGGGGGAGACCCACTTCACGGGCAACTCGAGCGCGCGGAGCGACGCCGTCGCCTGCCACAAGGCCTGCCGCACCGGGGGAGGAAGATTGAGGGCGAGGAACATCCTCAAGGGCTCGGCCGGCGCTCGAGCATCAGGCCCCCGCGGCGGTAGCCCCGCGGGTCCACCTCGACCTGGGCGAAGCCCCACGCGGTGAGCTGCGCCCGCACCGCGGCGAGGCGCGCCGCCACCCACGCGATCCACCGCTCCTCGACCTCGATCCGCGCGCGGTCGCCGTGATGGCGCACGCGGAGATTCCCCGTCACACCGAGCCCGCGCAGGTACGCCTCGGCCCGCTCCACCTGCCCCAGGCGCTCGGGCGTGATCGCGAGCCCGTAGGCGACCCGACTCGACAGGCAAGGCGCGGCCGGTGCATCCCACACCGGCAACTCGAGGGCTCGCGCCGCGGCCCGGATCTCGGTTTTCGTCAACCCGACCTCGGCGAGCGGCGAGCGGACCCCGGCGGCGCGACCCGCCGCGTACCCGGGCCGGTGCTCGGTGAGATCGTCCGCGTTGGTGCCGTCGCACGCCACGGCGAGCCCGCGCGCGCGCGCCTCCGGCACGAGCCGGCTCCACAGCTCGGCTTTGCAAAAGAAGCAGCGGTTCGGCGCGTTGGCGAGGTAGCGCGGGTCCTCGAGCTCGTGGGTGTCGACCTCGGCGAGCGGCACGTCATGGCGCTGGGCCAGCGCCCGCGCCGCGTCCGCTTGCGCGCGGGGGAGCGAGGCGCTCCGGCCGATCACCGCGAGCATGCGCGCGCGGCCCAACTCCTGGCGGAGCACCACGGCCAGCAGGGCCGAGTCGACGCCGCCCGAATAGCCGACCAAGGCCGAGTCGAAGCTGCGCACCAGGGTCCGCAACGCGGCGAGGGTGGGAGCCACGGGGCAATACTAACCACGGCGACTGTCCTAATCAAAGGACAAATTTCAGCCGCAAGAACCGGATATTCCGTAGGTGGGAACCCTGTTATTCTGATGATGCGTTCAAGAAAGCAGCAGCGCGTCGACCTTTAGTAGGTAATAGCACCCCTGGGGCTCCGAAATGACCAACAAGACTGAGCTGGATGCCGTCGATCGCAAGACGCTGCGGCTCTTGGCGAGCGATGGGCGGGCCAGCTATCAGGCGATCGCTGACGAAGTCGGGCTGTCGCGGCCTGCAGTGATGGAGCGCGTGAAGCGCCTGGAGGAAGCGGGCTTTATCACGGGGTACGGCGCGCGGCTCGACCGCGCCAAGGTGGGGTTTCCCGTGACGGCGTTCGTCGCCGTGCGCTACGCCAACTCCGACTACGTGGGCGACGAGCCACGCATGCGCGACATGGCGAAACATTCCGGCGTGCTGGAATGCCACCACGTGGCCGGGGAAGACTGCTACATCCTCAAAGTGGCGGCGCCCGATCTCGAAGGCCTCCAGGACGTGCTGCGTAATCTCCGCGGCTCGTCCAAGACGCAGATGAGCACCCGCACGACGATCGTCCTCAGCACCGTGTTCGAGAAGCCGGGGTTCGTCCCGGTGGAGCCCGACTGATGGCGGGGCTGCGGGGCAAGGCGCTGGCGGCGTACCTCGTGGTGTGCGTGTTCTG
>DATBBW010000151.1:0-9765 GCA_036270795.1 Gemmatimonadales bacterium
AGGGGCCTCGGTCCGCGCACGGTGCGACGCAGGCAGCGCTCGCTACTTGAGCGCCGCGGCGCCGGGTCCGCGCAGCAGGGCGAGCGCGACGTCGCCCACCACCTGGAGCGAATGCGCCGCGACCTTGTCGAGCGTGTCCTCAGTCGAGTGGTGGAAGCTGTTGTCCGGCCCGTAGTCGAAATCCCCGACCTCGATCGCCCGGATGCCGGCCCGCTGCAGGAGCTCCTGGTCGTCCAGGAGCGCCGGCCCCGCCTCGCGCACGAAGATCTTGCCGTACCCGAGCGAATCGGCCGCGCGCCACACCAGATCGACCACATCCGGGGCGAACGCTTGCGACCCCGGCTCGTAGGGGAGCCGCAGGTCGCTGTCCCCCACCATGTCCCACACCACGGCGTAGTGCGGCGCATAGTCGAGCGGGAGGTGTTGCGCGAAGTAGCGCGCCCCGAGCAGCGTGGTCGTCGTGTCGTCGCCGTCGCCGTAATCCTGGCCGTCGGTGAACAACAGGTCGACCCCGCGCGTCGGGGGAGCGCGCAACAGCGCGTCGGCCACGCCGAGGAGCAGCGCCACGCCCGAGGCGTCGTCGTTGGCGCCGGGTACGGGCTTGCGCCGGTCGGCGCGCTTTGCGCTCTGGTCGGCGCGCGGGTGCGTGTCCCAGTGCGCCACGTACAGCACCCGCACCGGGGCGTCGGGCTTGAACCGCGCGAAGAAGTTCCGCAGCTGGAGTCGCTTGCCGTTCCGGGGCGCGACCGTAAAGTCCTGCACCACCACGGTGTCCGCGGTGACCCGCAGGTGGGCCAGCAGCCAGTCGCCGCAGTTTTCGTGCGCCCGGGTGCCGGGGATCCGGGGCCCGAACTCCACCTGGGTCTCCAAGTAGCTGAAGGCCCGCGCGGCGTCGAAGGCGTGCCTCGGGCCTGTGTCGCTCGCAGCTCCGGCGGGCGGGGTCGCCGCGGTGCGGCCCGCCGGCGGACGGGGGGTCTCGCGGTGCCGACACGCCGCGAGCCCGAGCAGCCCGAGGGCGCCCACGAGCACGCGGCGCCGCGTCAGTCGTTCCGGTGCCGCGCCGCTCACACCCCAGCTCCGTGGCACTTCTTGAACTTCTTGCCGCTGCCGCAGGGACAGGGATCGTTGCGGCCCACGCCCGCGTAGGGGTTGGCGATCGCCACGGCTGGTCCGGCGGGCGCCGGCCGCCCCGCGCCGGCCGGGTCCCCGCTCACCAGTCCGTCCGCGGCCGCCTTGCTCGCCACTGTCGGGACCGCTCGCCGGGGCCGGCCGCCACTCACGAGCCCGCCGCCCGGCCCCGCCCCCGGGCCCCGGGGCGCGCGACCGCCGGCCGGCCCGGTGCTCGACGCCGAGGGCGGCGGGGGCCCGAGCTCCACCTGCAGCTTGAGCCACCGCTCGGCGAAGGTCGAACGCAGGTCGGCCATCAACCCCACGAACATGTCGTAGGCTTCCTGCTTGTACTCGATCAGCGGGTCCTTCTGGCCCCAGGCGCGGTACTGGATCGCGGCGCGCAGCTGATCCAGATCGTACAAGTGATCCTTCCACTTCTCGTCGATCACGGCGAGCGTGATGTGCGACAGCGCCTGGCCCCCGAGGTTGGGGGCGTCGACCTTGGCCTGGATTTCCCTGAAGTAGTCGAGCTTCGCCTGGAACGCGTCGCGCGCCGCCTGGTGGGCCGCGCGCACCAGCTCGTCGCGACTCTTGATCTTGGCGGGATCGGTGATCCCCGGGATCGAGATCAGGAACTTGAGCAGGAACTCGGTCTCCATCAGCGCGCGGTCCCACTGGTAGGCGTCCGACGCATCCCCAATCAGCGCATCGGCCAGCTGCGCCACGGCCTGCTCGACCATGCGCAGCGCCTCGGCCTTGAGCTCCTCGCCGCCTTCCAGGGCGAACAGCCGGAGCGAGTAGATCACTTCGCGCTGCTGGTTCATCACGTCGTCGTATTCCAGCAGTTTCTTGCGGGCCTGGAAGTTCTGCAGCTCGACGCGTTTCTGGGCCTGCCCGATGGCGCTCGTCACCCAGGGGTGGGTGATGACTTCCCCCTCCTCGGCTCCGGTGCGGTCCATCCAGCGCGCGATGCGGTCCGACCCGAAGAGCCGCATCAGGTCGTCCTCGAGCGATAAGAAGAAGACGCTCTGGCCGGGATCCCCCTGGCGGCCGGAGCGGCCGCGCAGCTGGCGGTCGATGCGGCGCGCCTCGTGGCGTTCGGTGCCGATGATCACGAGGCCGCACGGCGGATCGTCGTTGCAGTCCAGCTCCTTGATCCGGGCCGGCGTGAGATCGGGCTGTTCGATCACCTGTCCGAACGCGGCCTCACCCCGGGCGCTGATGCCGCATACCTGACACTTCTTCACGCCGGGGCCGAGTTTGATGTCGGTGCCGCGGCCCGCCATGTTGGTGGCGATCGTGATGGCGCCCGGCTGCCCCGCCTGCGCCACGATCTCCGCTTCGCGCTCGTGATACTTGGCGTTCAGCACCTCGTGCTTGAAGCCCCGCCGCTTGAACATGCGCGACAGCGTCTCCGACACGTCGACGTTGACCGTGCCGACGAGCACGGGCAGGCCGCGTTGATGCTGCCGCTCCACCTCGTCCAGGATCGCGTTGTACTTCTCGCGCCGCGTCTTGTAGATCAGGTCGTGCTTGTCGACGCGCCGCACGGCGCGGTTCGTGGGGATCACCATCACGTCGAGCTTGTAGATCTGGAAGAACTCCGTCTCCTCGGTCTCCGCCGTCCCCGTCATGCCGGCGAGTTTGTCGTACATCCGGAAGTAGTTCTGGATGGTGATGGTCGCGAGGGTTTGCGTCTCCTCCTGGACGGTGACGGCTTCCTTCGCCTCGACCGCCTGGTGCAGCCCTTCCGACCAGCGGCGGCCATGCATCAGCCGGCCCGTGAACTCGTCCACGATGAGGACCTTGCCCTCCTGCACGACGTAGTCGACGTCCTTCTCGTACAGGGCGTGGGCCTGGAGCAGCTTGTGGATGATGTGCAGCGTCTCGCTCTTCAGTGCGTACTCGGCTTCGACGGCGCGGCGCCGCTCTACCTTCTCCTTGGGCCCGAGGGACTCGTCCCGCTCGATCTCGTGCACGGCGTGCGAGATGTCGGGCACGACGAACAGGTTGGGGTCCTGGGGCGACATCGTCTCGACACCTTTGTCGGTGAGGTGCACCGAGTGGCCCCGCTCGTCCAGCACGAAGTACAGCTCCTCCTCGAGGTGCCGCAGCTTCTGCTCGCGCGCCGGCAGCTTGCGGTCCGCCAGCACGTCGAGCTCGACGCGCTGCACCTGCGCCTTCACACCCTGTTCGTTGAGGAGCTTCAGGAGCTTCTTGTTCTTCGGCATCCCGAGCTGCGCCTGGTACAACAACACGGCGCCGTCGTACGTCGTCTTCTCGCCCGCGAGCAGCGGCTCCGCCTTGGCGATGAGGTCGTTCACCACGGCGGTCTGCTTACGCACGAGCTGCACGACCTGCGCGTTGAACTGGGCGTACTTCTCGTCCGACTCGGTACCGACGGGGCCCGAGATGATGAGCGGCGTGCGGGCTTCGTCGATGAGGATCGAATCCACCTCGTCGATGATGGCGTAGGCGTGGGCGCGCTGGACCCGCTGCTCCAGCGAGAACACCATGTTGTCGCGCAGGTAATCGAAGCCGAACTCGTTGTTCGTGCCGTAGGTGATGTCGCACAGATAAGCGGCGCGGCGCTCGGGCGTCTGCGACTCCGTGTCGTCGATGCACCCGACCGTCAGGCCCAGCCACGTGAAGAGGTGGCCCATCCACTGCGAGTCGCGCCGCGCCAGGTAGTTGTTGACGGTGACGAGGTGCGCCCCGCGGCCCGCCAGGGCGTTGAGATAGAGCGGCAACGTGGCGACGAGCGTCTTCCCTTCACCCGTCGCCATCTCGGCGATCCGCCCCTGGTGCAGCACGATCCCGCCGATCAGCTGCACGTCGTACGGCACCATGTCCCACTTCACGGCGTGGCCGGTGACGATGACCTCGCTGCCCAGCAGGCGACGGCACGCCTCGCGCACCGTGGCGAACGCCTCGGGGAGCAGCTCGTCGAGCGCCGCCTGGAGCGCTTTGCCGTAGGCCGCCTCCGCCTTGGCGAGCTGGTCGGCGAGGACGGCGCGCTGCTCGGCGTCGGGGCAATCGTGCTTCTCGCGCTTCAGCCGCTCCACCTCGGCGGCCAGCGTGCCGGTGCGCGCCGCGATCTCCGCGCGGAGCTTCCCGGTCTGCGCCTGCACCTCGGCGTCGCCCACCCCCTGCAGCCGCGCCTCGTGGCGGTGGATCGCGTCCACCAGCGGGCGCAGCCGCCGCAGCTCGCGTTTGAAGCGCGTGCCGACAATCTTCGTGATCCAGCGCTTGACCATCAATCCTCGTTCAGCGATACAGCCCGTGGGTGGCGATGTAGTCGCGCACCGTGTCGGGCACCAGATAGCGAATCGATTGGCCGCGCCGCACCCGCTCCCGCAGGAGCGTCGCCGAGAGGTCGAGTGCCGGGACTTGGATGACGCGCCCGATCAGGGCATGCCGCGGCACCGCGACGCCCGGACGGGCGAACACGACGAGGTCGGCGAGGGTGGGGAGGGCCGCCACGTCGTGCCACGCCGCGAGATCGCGTGCCGCGTCCGCCCCCAACAGTAACGTGAACCGGTTCCCGGGCTCCCGTTCCGCCAGGGCGCGCAACGTCCGCACCGTGTAGGAGGGGGCCGGAAGCGTGAGCTCGAGCCGCTCCAGTGCGAGCCGCGGATTGCCGCGGATGGCGAGCTCGAGCATGGCGGCGCGCTGCTCGGGCGTCGCCCCGTGGGCCGCCGGTTTGAGCGGCTGGGCGCGCGCTGGCAGGAAGCGCACGCGCGCGCCGAGCGTTTCGCCCGCCGCTTCCGCCACGATCAGGTGCCCGAGATGCACCGGATCGAACGAGCCGCCGAACAGGGCCTCCACGCGAGCTCAAGAGGGAGGAGCGGGCGTGTCGGCGGGGCAGCTCTTCGCCAGCCCCTCCGTCGTCGGGTAGAAGCGACGCAGGTTGGTGCACGCCTCCTTCAACTCCTCCGCGTAGCCGATGGCGCGGTAGCTGTCCACCAGGCGCATCAGGGCCGCCGGCACCGCGGTCGTGCCCGCATAATTGGCAATGACATCCTTAAAATAAATTATCGCGGAATCGTAGGCGTGGCGGCGGACATAGAACATCCCGTTGCGGTAGTCCTTCTCGGCGAACCATTCGCGCAGCTGCAGCACGTGCCCTTGGGCGCGGGCCGCCGCCGCGGTGCCAGGATAGCGGCCGGCGAGCTCCTGGTAGAGCGCCAGGGCGGTCTGGCCGTAGGAGGGATCGAGCTCCGGGTCGTGCCAGAGCCGCAGGTTCGCGTCGCCCGCCCGCAGCAGGGCGAGCGGCGCGTACTCGCTCAGCGGAAACTCGTCGGCCACCTGGCGGAAGTCGTGGGCCGCCTGCACCCGGTCGCCCGCCTGGAAGTTGCACTCCGCCATGCCGTACTGCACCTCCGGCATGACGGAGTCGCTGGGACTCAGCTCGAAGGTGAGCCGCCGAAACGAGAGCAGCGCGTTGTTGTAGTCGCCGCGCCGGAACTGCGCCCGGGCCCGCACGAGGTCGCGCCCGGGATCGGGCGCGGGCAGGACCCGCAGCTCGTGGTGACAGGCGCCCAGGGCGGCGGTGGCCGCCGTCGCGGCGCAGCGAATCAGGGACCAGCGACGCATGGTGCTCACGGTTTAGGAGGGGGTGCCGGTGCCGGTGCGTCGGCCTTGCCGAGGGCGGTGATCTTCGCCTGCGCCCGGGCGGTGAGCGTGTCGCCCGCCGTGCCACCGGCGAGCGCCTGCTGGTAGCTCTCGAGCGCGCCCGCGACGTCGCCGTCGGCGAGCCTCACGTCCCCGAGCCCGAGAAACGCGCCGCGCACCACGTCGGCCGACGCGCCCGGCGCGGTGGCGCGGCGAAACCAGTCCTCCGCGTCCCGCGGCTTGCCGCTCTCGAGCAGCTGCTGGCCCTCGACCAAGGCGCACAGGCCGAGCCCCTCGCGCGCCCCATCGGCCACGGCAGGCTCGCGCTGGCGGCGGATCACGCCCTCGAACACGGGCACGGCGGTGCTACACGCCCGCGCCCGGACGGCGGCCATCCCGTACACGTACAGCAGCGAATCGGCGCTCCGCGCATCGCCCGCCGCCGCCGCGGCGCTCGGCAGCAGGGCGAGTGCCGCCGTCGTATCGCCGCGGGTGGCGGCATCGAGCGCCGCGAGGCGCGCGTAGCGACCGAGGGGGCGCCCGGGCGCCACGCGGTGCAGCGCGGCCAATGCCTTCGCCGCGTCGGCCTTGTCGTTGGCGGCGAGCGCGGCGCGGGCCACGCGCTCCAGGCCGTCGGCCGCTTCCGCCGCGCGCGCCCGGTCCTGCTCCCCCAGCGCCGCGTAGGCGTCGACGGCCAGCGCGTATTCGCCCACGTGCAGCGCGGCCGCACCCGTCTTCGCCGCGAGATCGGCGTTCGAGGGGTGCGCCCGGAGCCCCAGGACGTATTCGGCCAGCGCGTTGCGGTAGGCACGCGCCGCGTACTCGCGGTCGCCCAGGATCTCGTGATCGGCGGCGCTCGGCTGGCAGGCGAGGGCCCACCCGAGGACCGCGAGGGTGCGTCGCCTCACTTCTTTTTCCGCGCGCTCCGGCCCGTGCCCCCGCTGCCGCCCATCTCGCCCCTTCCTCCCATCCCGCCCGGGGCCTCGGGTGGCGGGTCATCGGCAGCCACCGTGGCCGGCAGGATCGCGGCGGTGTCGTTGCGGGCGAGCATCGCGAGATACGCCTCGACGCGCGCATCCTCCGGTCGCCGCTCGCGGCACTCCTCCCACACGGCTCGCGCCGCCAACCCGTCCCCGGCCAGGTAGCAGGCGAGCCCGAGCATGGCGGCGGCATCCAAGTAGCCAGGGCGGGCCCGCACGATGATGTCGAAATGCTCCCGCGCGTCGAGCGCGCGCCCCGCTTCGAGCAGCATGCGTCCCAGCTTATACCGCAAATCGTGAAATCCGGGTCCCAACGCCAGCGCCGCCTGGTACTGCGCGATCGCCTGCGCCAGCCCCCCGGCCTCGAGGTAGGCGTTCCCCAGCGCCGCGTGCTGGTTCGCGAGGCGCGACGCTACGTGGGCCACAAAGCCCTGGCGCGGCACGCCGCCCAGCTCGGCCGCCCGGCGGAACGCCGTGTCCGCCTCCTCCTCGCGGCCCAGCTCGTTCAGCACGATGGCGCGGTGCACCAGCGCCTCGACGTAATGCGGGTTGAGGGCGAGCGCGCGATCGAGCTGGGCGAGGGCCGGCTCCGCCTGTCCCACGAGCGTGTATGCGAGCCCGAGCAAATGGTGCGCGTCCGCGAACGCCCGGCCGGTCGCGATCACGTCCTCGAGCAGGTGGATCGTCCCGTAATAGTCCTGGAGCTGGAACCGCTCCCGGGCTTGCTCCACCAGATGCTCAGGACTGACTTCCATGGGTCGCCTCGTACCAGCGGACGAACTGCCGGATGCCTTCCTCGATGCCGACCGCGGGCCGGTAGCCGAGCGCCGACTGGGCCCGACCGAGGTCCGCGGCCGTGCGGCGCACGTCCCCCGGCTGATCCGCCAGGCGCTGCACCACGGGCGTCTTGCCCAGGGCCTGGGCGATGAGGGCGAGCAACCGGTCGAGCCGCACGCGCGCGCCCCCCCCGATATTGAACGCCTCGCAGCCTCCGGTGCCGGGGCCGCGCGCCCCGCCGCCTTCCTTCCCGGTCCAGTGTACGGCGGCGAGGACGCCCTGCACCGCGTCACTAATGTAAGTATAGTCGCGCTCGCTCGACCCGTCGCCGCGTTGGTCCACCGGCAGGCCCCGAGCGATGCGGTCGGTGAACCGGTGAATGGCGAGATCAGGCCGCTGGCGCGGGCCGTACACGGTGAAGAACCGCAGGCAGGCGATCCGCGCCCCGTACAGGTGCGCGAAGCACGTGGCGAGCAGCTCGGCGGCGCGTTTGCTGGCGGCGTAGGGCGAGATGGGTGTCACCGCCGGCGCCGTCTCGGCGAACGGCGCCGGGGTCGCGTCTCCGTACACCGACGAGGAGGACCCGAACACGAGGCGCCCCACCCCGGCGCGCCGCGCGGCCTCGAGCACCCGCGCCGCGCCGGTGACGTTCACCTCGACGTAGGCGGCCGGATTCTCGAGCGAGGGGATGACCCCGGGGCGGGCGGCGAGGTGCACCACCACCGCGACGTCGTCGAGCGGCAAGGCCTGGCGGACGATGTCGGCCTCGACGAAGCGGAACCCGCGGGCCGCTCGGAGCGCCTCGAGGTTCCGCTCCTTCAGCGCGCGGGGATAGAACGGATCGAAGTTGTCGAGACCAATCACTTCGTCGCCGCGCCCCAGCAGCGCCTCGGCGACGTGGGAGCCGATGAACCCCGCCGCGCCCGTCACCAGGATGCGCGGGCTCACCCAGCGATCCCGCGGAAATACGCGATGGTGCGCTGCAAGCCCTCTTCCAGCGGGACCGACGGCTCCCAGCCCAGCGTCGCGCGGGCGCGCGTGATGTCGGGCTGGCGCACCTTGGGGTCGTCGGTGGGAAGGGGCCGTTGCACGACCGGGCTCCGGCTTTCGGTGAGCCGGAGCACGAGCTCGGCGAGCTGGCGCACCGTGAACTCATGGGGGTTGCCGAGGTTCGTCGGCTCCGACCCGCCGCGCTCGAACAACCGCACGATCCCGTCGATCAGGTCGTCCACGTAGCAGAACGACCGGGACTGCGAGCCGTCGCCGTAGACCGTGAGCGGTTCGCCTTTCAGGGCCTGGACGATGAAGTTCGACACCACGCGGCCGTCGTTGGGCCGCATGCGGGGACCGTAGGTATTGAAGATCCGGACGATCCGCGTATCGAGATGGTGGTAGCGGTGGTAGGCCATCGTGAGGGCTTCCGCGAACCGCTTCGCTTCGTCGTACACGCCGCGGGGGCCGACGGGGTTCACGTTCCCCCAATAGCTCTCGGGCTGCGGGTGCACCAGCGGGTCGCCGTACACCTCGGATGTCGAGGCGAGCAGGAACCGGGCGCCCTTCGCCTTCGCGAGCCCCAGCGCCTTGTGGGTGCCCAGCGCACCGACCTTGAGGGTCTGGATCGGGAACTGCAGGTAATCGACCGGGCTCGCTGGGCTGGCGAAGTGGAGCACCCCCTCGAGCGGACCCTGCACTTCAATGAAGTTCGTCACGTCGTGCAGCACATACTGGAACTGCGGGTGGCTCTTCACGTGGGACAGATTCGCCGGGTTCCCCGTGAGCCCGTTGTCCATCCCCACGACGCGGTGGCCGAGGGCCAGGAGCCGGTCGCACAGGTGCGAGCCGAGGAACCCCGCCGCCCCGGTTACCAGGACGCGCATGGGCGCGGGCGGCCGATGCTATCGTAGGTGAAGCCGAGGCGGGCCAAACGCTCCGGGTCGTACAGGTTCCGTCCGTCGACGATCAGGGGTCGGGTGAGCAACCGCTTGATGCGGTCGAAGTCCGGGTTGCGGTATTCCAGCCACTCCGTGACGATCGCGAGCGCGGCGGCGCCGTCGAGCGCGTCGTAGGCATGCGCGGCGTAGCTCACACGGGTGCCGAGGTAGCGCCGGGCGGCGTCGAGCGCGGCGGGGTCGTGTACGCGCACCGTGGCTCCGGCGGCGAGCAGCGCCTCGACCAACACCAGGGCCGGGCTCTCCCGCACGTCGTCCGTTTCCGCTTTGAAGGCGAGCCCCCACACGGCGATGGCGGCACCGCTGAGGGGCCCGTCGAAATGGACGACGTGCGG
>DATBBW010000152.1:0-7903 GCA_036270795.1 Gemmatimonadales bacterium
ACGCGGAACAGTCCCTTACAGCGGGGGCACGCAAGGCGCTGCGGACTCCCCTGGAGCGGCGCGCGATTGCGACAGCTGGGGCAGACGGCGTAGGTGGCGCCCCACCCCGTCGCCAACCCGGTGGCATCCGGCGGACGCGGGACCACGGTCCAGCTGCGGGGTGGAACGGAGACGAATTGGAGGGCGGAGCGGGGCAGATTGACCCGCTTGCGCGTCACGTCGACCACCGCGTCGCGCGACGTGAGCTGCACGACGCGATACCACGCACCACGGCGCAACCCGCAGTTCGCGGAGCCCTTCAAGCGGGCCCACTGCAGCTGGGCCATGCCGATGCCTCGGTGGGAACCGATCTCAGTGTGCGAGCGCCGCCGCCGCGGGGCGGTGCGTTACCTCACACAGTCTCGGGTACTCTTCACACTGCGCCCGATGTGCATAAAGCAGCCCCATGGGTGTGCATAACCGTGTGGACATCGACCCCCGCGAGGCCCGTATGGCGCGCCAACCGAGACCCGACTGGCTGCTGCTCGAACAGACGGCTGCAGGCAATGCCGGAGCCTGGGAGGAGCTGCGCGACCGCTACTCCCTTGCTCTCTATGCCCAAGTGTTTGCGCTGGTCGGGACGCCGGCCGAAGCGGAGCAGGTGGTGACCGAGACGCTCCAGCAAGCGTGGTGCTGCGCCGGTCAGTTTGACTTCTCGGGGGACGTCACGCCGTCGGCCTGGCTGGTCGGCCTCGCACGCGGCATCGTGCTGGCGCTCCGGCCCAAAGGGGCGGGCGCGTCTGGGGCCGCCGCGGCCCCTCCATGGATGCGCGGTGGAGCACCGCCCGCGCAGAATGTAGCCTGAGATCTGGGCTGACGACGAACGCCGAGCGTCCTCGGCGTGATGGGCCGGCTTCCGGCTGAAGGGGGCGAGCGCTCACCAAGCGGCTGGAGCCGGCCCCGCCTCACGAAGTCGAACGACACCATCCCGGCGATCCGCTTCACGTCCCGGTCGTTGGCCGTCACCAGGACGATCCCGGCCCGTCGGAGTACCGAGGATCCGCCGGGCCACCGCAACCTCGGTGGGATCGAGACGGTCCGTCCTCGGACCCTGCCGTTCAGCCTCCCGGGTCCTTCGCGTCCCGGGCAATCGTAGGCGACCTCTGCCTGGATGTAGGTCCTTGCAGCACGTACATCCACCCAAGGATGCGCCAGTGGGTCGAGCGTTAGGCGATGAGCCGCACGACGGCCCGGTGCGTCACCTGCGCCGAGGGTCCCGCGTGTCCGTCCACGACCTCGCCCACGGACCTGAGAAAGGCCCCGTATACCGCGGGGGACCACGCCGCCCGTTGGTCCGCGATCTTCGCGAGCGCCGCCTGAGGCGCAAACGCGGGCCGGTAGGGGCGCGGCGTCGTGAGCGCGTCGTAGACGTCCGCGATCCCGACGATTTGAGCGGCGAGCGGAATCTCCTCCCCCCGTAGGCGATCCGGGTATCCCGAACCGTCGTAGCGCTCGTGATGCCAGCGGATCACCGCTTTCAGGTCCCAGGGGAATTCGACGGCGGCCAGCAGCTCGATCCCCCACAGCGTGTGCCGCTGCACCACGGCGAACTCGGCGCCTGTCAACGGGCCGGGCTTCCTAAGCAGCTCCGGCGGGACCCGGACCTTCCCCAGGTCGTGGAGGTAGGCCCCGAGCCGCACGGTCGTCGCCATGTCGTCATCGAGCGCGAGGGCCCGCGCCACGGCGACGCCGCGCCGTGCCACCCGCTCGCAATGCCCGAACGTATACGTGTCGGCGGACTCGATCGACTGCCCCCACTCGCGCACTACCGCGAGGAACGCGGCCTCGAGCTCGGCCACCTTGCCGGCGACGTGCACCAGCTCGACGCGCGCGTCCAGCCGCCCGAACAGGCGGTGCGCAGCGTTGAGGAGGGTGAGCGCCTCCTGGTTGCGGCCGAGCGCTCGATAGAGGAGGGCGAGCTCGCGCGACGCCTCGGCCTCGTTCAGCGCCGCGCCCGCCCGCATCGCGAGCTCGATCGCCGCCCGGAACCGCGCCTCGGCGAGCGCCGGCCGGCCGGTGTCGCGGTACACCATGCCGAGGACACGATCGGCGTCGGCCTTGGCGCTCCCCACCCCGAGCTGATCGAACACGGCCGCGGCGGCCGCCGCGTTCGCCCGCGCGTCCTCGTAGCGGCCCCGGGCGTGGTGCACCTTGGCGTGGTTCGTGAGGCACAGGGCCCCGAGATACGCGTCACCCGTGCGCTGGGCGATCCCCAGGCTGGCACGGAAGTAGCGCTCCGCTTCGTCGAACTGCTGGCAGTCGGCGCTCGCCATACCGAGGTTGTGGTACGCGATCGCGCAGCCCTGCTCGTCGTCCGACGCCCGGTAGGCCTCGAGGGACCGCCCGTAGCGAGCCACTGCTTCCGCGAAATCACCCTGGATGTTGGCGAGGATGCCGAGGTTCTGCTCCACCCGCGCGTGCAGCGCGCGGTGTGCCCCGCCCAGCTCCAGCGCGCGGAGGAAGTTCTCGCGGGCGTCGCCGACGGCGCCAGTCTCGAGGTCGATGCCGCCGAGCGTGTTCCAGGCCTCCGCCGCGAGCACACCGTCGCCGGCGCGTCGCGCCACACTGAGGCTGCGCTGGCACAGCGCGCGCGCCTCGGCCGATTCACCGCGGCGGTGCCGCACGACGGCCAGCCGGCGGAGCGCCTCAGCCAACACCGCGCGCTCGCCGGCGCGTTCCGCTGCCGCGATCGCCGCCTCGTAGGCGAGCACCGCTTGGGGAAGCGAGGCCCCCCGCTCGCGGGCGCGAGCATCATGCAGCAGTGCTCCCGCGCCGCGTGCGGCCGCGCGCCGCCGCCCGGCGGCCGGCAAGTGGCTGCCCGTCACCGCCTTACCAGGCGACCGCGTAGTTCGCCTCCGGCTCATCGGGCGGCTCGGGAGCCGCGGGCGGGGTGGACGCAGCGCTCCCCGCGCTCCCGGCGCTGCCCGCCGCAACCGGCGGCTCGAGCGACAGGGCGGCGGCGGGCGCCGCGCGATCGCTCACGAGCCCCCTCGTGACCGCCGCCAAGACGACGACGAGCAGACGGACCTGCTCGATCACCGGCCCTCTCGTTGTTCCGGGACCGATGGGTCCCGCGGGGGCAGCGCGACGATGGACGGCGCGACGGCGGGCGGACTCGTGCGCGACGCCGACATCGCCAGCAGCGCCTCCAGCTTCTCGACCTCCACCCGCGCCCCCAGGCGCTCGAACGTCGCGCGCGCCGGACGGGCCACCTCTTTCGCAGCCGCCACCTCGCCCGCACAGACGAGCAAGAGCGCCAGATCCCGTTGCGCCAGGGCGACGAGCAGCGGTCGCCCGTGCTCGGTCGCTCGGTCGATGACCTCCCGGAGCAAGGCGCGGGCGGCGTCCGGCTTCCCGCCGATGCCGAGCGCGCCGGCCTGGATCCGCAGGTCCTCGGTTTCGAGGACGACGTCCCGCAGCTCACGGTGCACGACGAGTGCCTGCTCTACGTCGCGCACGGCGAGGTCCGGTTCGCACCGCACCACGTGGATCTCGGCCCGTCCCGCCAGGGCCTGAGCCTGGAGTCGGCGGTCGCCCAGCCGCTCGGCGCCCGTGAGGGCGGCCGCGGCCGACTGCATGGCATCGTCCAGCCGCCCCTGCTCCCGGTAGGTGATGGCAAGGTTGTGTTGTGACTCGACGACGCCGCGGTCGCAGCCGGCCGTCTCGTAGGCGGTGATCGCGTGGGCGTAGGCACCGAGCGCCCTCTCGAGGTCGCCCTGAATGGTGGCGATGATCCCGAGGTTGTTGGCGCACCGGCCGACCGTCGCCAGGTCGTTGTCCACGAACGCCTCCTCCTGCGCCCGCGTGAAGAAATAGGTGGCCTCGTTCAGGCCCCCCCGCTCGAGGGCGATGGCACCGCACACGTTGAGTGCGCGCACTTCCAGGGGCCGATCCCGCAGCAGGCGCGCCCGCAACTGGGCCACCATGGCCCAGTGCTGGCCCAGGTCCAAGCGACCGAGCCGGCCGTGCGCGATGCCGTACAGGAGGGTGAGCAAGGGCGAGCGCTCGAGCTCGTCCTGCGGGCGCTCGCTCAGGTACGCGAGCAGCTCGGCGTAGTGCCCCGCGTCGGCCAACACCTGCGCCTCGTGGAGCGGTGCCACTGCCGCCCCCAACTCGGCCGCGAACGACGCGTCCCAGTCTTGCCGGGCCAGCTGGCGGATTTCGGCTTCGGCGCCCAGGCGACTGAAGATCGCCTTCGCCGTGCGGGCCGCCGTTTCCGCCTGGGCGGTGCGCGCGGTCCGCCGCAACAGGGCGCTCAGGTCCCGCGTCGCCTCGGCCAGGAGCTGGGGCCGCCGGTGCGCCTCGGCGCGCCCGATCGCGTCGCGCAACGCCCGCTCCGCCTCCGCCCAGTCCCCCTCGGCCACCAGCAGCGCCGCCCCCACGCGCAGATCTTCGGCCGCCCCGATGGCGTCCGGGACGAGGCGGCGCATCTCGCGCACCTCGTCGAGCGCGCGCCGCGCCTGCTCCAGCTCGCCGCGCGCCAATCGCACCTCCGCCCGCCCCCGCAGCGTCATGGCCCGCAGGGTATCATCCCCCGCAGCGTCAGCCGCAGCGACGGCTCGGTCGGCTTCGCTCAGCGCCCGTTCGAGCGCGCCCTGCTCCCGATAGGCGATCGCCAGGTTGTGGTGGCACTCGGCGACGCCCGCCCGCCACCCCGCGCGGTCGAAGGCCGCGAGCGCGAGCTCCCAGGACCCGATCGCTTCGGCGTGCCGCCCCCGCAGGTTGCTGATGATCCCGAGATTGTTGGAGCAGCGCCCGACCGCGGCATCGTCGCCGTCGCGGCTCGCCACGGCGAGCGCCTGCGTGAAGCTGTCGGCCGCTTCGTTGATCCGCCCGCTGACGAGGGCGACGGCGCCGCGCGCATGGAGGGCGTGACGCTCCACCGCCGGCTCATCGCGCCGGCGGGCCTGCCGCAGCGCGACATCGAGCCAGCGCCGGCCTTCGTCGTGGTGCCCGAGCCGCGCCTGCGCGGTGCCGTACAGCAACGCGAGGCTGGGCGAGCGCTCGAGCTCCTCGCCGGCGCGAGCGCCCAGGTACTCCACGACCGCGGCATGGTGTCCGGCCGCGGCGAGCTGCCGGGCCTTATCGACTACGAGTGACGCCGTGTGCATGCGATGTGTCCCCCGCCAGCGATGAAGCGGTCGTTCCCACCCGCCCTCGGAACAGCTGCGGCTGCCTCGCCCGCTCTACCAGGACACTGCGTAATCGGAGAAATGCGCCAAGGCACTGATGAACGATCGATCGGTGAGCGATTGGTTGGCCGCGAGGCGCGTCCACTCGCTGTCCGACCCCTCGCGATACCACAGCCCCAAGAGCTGAGTCTCGATGCGGGCGTCGACCGAGTCCACCACGCCGTCCCCGTTGAGGTCGCCGCCCGCCCCGCCATACCACAGCTCGAGCTGCCCCGGATCGCCGAAGAGCAGGCCCGTGGGCTGGAGCGACACTTGGATGAGCGTGGGATCGACGGTCAGGGTGACGAGCACTGAGTCGCCCGGCGCGAGCTCCCCGACGCCCGGCACCCACGCGGGGTCCGTGGCGGTGAACTGCAAGAACGGCGCGCTGGTATCGCCCGTAGCGCTCAAGTAGTTGATCTGGACCGAGCGCGGCTGCCCGCGGACCGCCCAGAACGACGCCGTATACTCGGCGAGGCTGAGCGATGCGGAGGCCGCAAACACCCCGGTGCCGCCCCCCGCGCCACCGGGGCCCGGACCCGCGAGCGTCCCCGACGCCGTGAACTGTGGCGGGGCGCTCCCGGCCCAGTGCAGGACGTGCAGGCCCGCAGCGAGCGGCTGCCCGACCGCGACGGGGCGCGGTCCGACTTGGTCCGCGCATCGGGCCACGAACAGCGCGAGCGCGAGCGGAAGCAGCGAACGACGAACGGTCATACGACTCTCCGAGTCCATGTGGGGCGCTACCACGCGACGGCGTAGTTCGAGAAGTGCTGCAGCACGCCAATCGCGTACTGGTTCGCCTGGCTCCAGGGAATCTTCCGGCTCACGACGTAGGTCTGCAGCGACGCGAGGATGCCAAGGGCGTCCGAGACCTGCACGATCTGGGGCGAGGCCGTGGCCGGCAGCACGCAGTCCCGATAGCTCGTCGCCACGAGCGCCGACGGGGAGCCGACAACGGGCAGGAACAGGAGCCCGTTGGGCTGAAACCGCACCCAGCGCATGGTGTCCGCGGGCGCCACGGCGGTGATGCTCACCGGGGTGGCGAGCGCCAAGGGCGCGACCCACAGGACGTGGTTCCCCACGAGGATCTGGCCCCCCGCCGGCCCGATCACCTGGGTGACCGAGTCGTAGGCTTGTGGGCAGACGCCCACGGCGACCGTCGGGGGGGATGGGAGGCGCTTGGCTTCGAGCGACGGGACGGCTACGGCGGTGGGCCCGGTGTCGCACGCAACGGCGAGCGTGCACACGACCAGCCCGACGATGGAACGGCGAACGGCTTTCACGGATGACTCCTGCGGGGCGCGAGGAGGATCGGGGGGAACGCGGCGTTGCGCGGCTTGACTCGGGCGCTCACACTCGACACGTTGTGGTGGTTTAGTGCCGTGGCCCGGCGCCTTCATGGGCCGCAAACAGGCACTAAACTAGGAGTAATTTGAAACCTGTCAAGCCCTATAAATGGGACCTATGAAGGAACCGATACACGACCGACTGGGGGTCCTCCTAGACGTCTTCAGTCCCTGGGAGGACATCTCCTTGACCTATCGGCAGTTCGCTGCCGAGCTCGGGTCCCCCATCACCGAAGCCGCCGTAAAACGCTGGCCGCAGCGTAAGAAATTCCCCGCCGAGGCGGCGCGCCGCATCGTCGCCAAAGCCCGCGAACGGGGCTTGAGCGGCGTGACCTTGGAGTGGGTGCTCTGGGGGGAAGGGGCACGGCCCCAACGCCTCACGCACGCCGGGCCCGCCGGTACGCCCCCCCACGCCTCCTCCACCCCGCCCGCCCTCCCCGCCCGGCCCGCCCGGGCACCGGCCGAGCGCGAGTCGCAACCAGCGCGCGCGGCGCCGGTGCCCCACGAGCCCCACGGGCGCTATGCCGCGCGGATCGCCGAGGCCCTCCAGCTCGACTTGAGTCACAATGAGTTCGGCCAGTGGTCGTCGGACGAGGTGCAGCACACCGTCATCTGGGCGCTCAAGGACCTCGCCCGGCGGCTCTGGGTGCTGCACTTCGATATGGGCAAGACGTTCGAGCTGACCGACGAGTGGGCCGGGAAGGTGGGCCTCCCGGTGCGCCCGGCCGACCAGGCGTCCGATGGCGCGGACCAGGACGGCGCGTAGCCGCCCGCAGCGCATGGCCGCGCGCGCCGTCCGCCACCGGCTCGGCACGCGGGCGATCCTCCTGGTCGTGTGCTGCACCGGCGCGCCGGCCCCGGGGGCCCGAAGCGCGACGGCCATCCTTAACCGGTATCCCGGGCGGAACCGGGCGGCCGAGGGTTGACGGGGCCGCCCGCAGGCGGCGCGCGTTGCCCGCGCGCCGCCTGGGTGAGCGACAGCCTCTCTAGAAGTTCAGCTCGGCGCCGATGCGGATGTGGCGCGGCTGCCCATACATCGTCTGCACCCCGTCGAACAGGTTGTAGTCCGCGGTAAACGCCCGCAATTGGTCGGCGGTCGTGAACAGCAGCGGATGCGTCCCGTCGCCGAACCGCGCCTCGGTGCGCTGCAGCATCACGCAGTTCACCGGATTGCTCCAGGTGGCGCACGACGACAGGTCGACCGACCCCGCCTGGATCTGGTTCCCCCCGATCACCAGGGTCACCGGGTTCACCAACGCGCCGTTACTGGCCGCCTCGTTCTTGAGGTTGATGAACTCGGGCGAGAGGAAGTGCCCCAGGAAGTTGGGGTTCGTCACATCGCCCGTC
>DATBBW010000153.1:0-2422 GCA_036270795.1 Gemmatimonadales bacterium
CCCGAACACCGTGGTGTGGAGCGACTGGTAGCCGTTGGACTTGGGGCTCGCGATGTAGTCCTTGATGCGCTCCTGGAGCGGGGTCCACTTGTGGTGGATCACGCCGAGGACGTGATAGCATTCGGGGATCGAGTTGACGAGCACGCGCACGGCGAGCAGGTCGAAGATTTCCTCGAACGGCTTGGCGCGCTTCTTCATCTTCTTGTAGATCGACCAGAGGTTCTTCGGGCGGCCGGTGATCTCCACGTCGGCGAGCTCGGCGTGCCGCAGCTCTTCCTCGAGCGGCCCCTTCAACCGCACGATCGTCTGCTCGCGCTCGACCTTCTTGGCTCGTACCTTGCGGGCCAGCACTTTGTAGTCGTCCGCCTCGAGGAACTTGAACGCCAGGTCCTCGAGCTCCGCCTTGACGCTGGCCATGCCGAAGCGATGGGCCAGGGGGGCGTAGATTTCCCGCGTCTCGAGCGCGATGCGGCGGCGTTTCTCTGGGTCGAGGTGCTCCAGGGTCCGCATGTTGTGGAGCCGGTCGGCCAACTTGATGATGATCACCCGGGCATCCCGCGCGATGGACAGCAGCAGTTTGCGGTAGTTCTCGGCCTGCTCCTCGGCGGTGGAGCGGAACGTGAGGGTGGACAGTTTGGTGAGCCCGTCGACCAGGTCCGCGACCTCGTTGCCGAAGGTGCGACGGATCTCGTCGAGCGAGACGTTCGAGTCTTCGACCACGTCGTGCAGCAGTGCCGCCGCGATCGTGGTCGAGTCCATCTGCTGCTCGGCGAGAATCGTCGCGACGGCCACCGAGTGCGAGACGTAGTCGTCGCCCGACTCGCGCTTCTGCCCGTGGTGCGCCTGCGCACTCAGGCGGTACGCGCGCGACACCAGCTCCAGGTCGAGGCGGCCGCGCTGGGCGGCCACCGCCCGGGCCAACTCGGGCGCGAGCAGTGGCACCGTGCTCGTCACCCGAAGCCCGCCTTCGCCAAGCTCACGTAGTGCTCCCCCCCGACGATCACATGGTCGTACACCGGCACATCGAGCAGCCGGCCCGCGTCCATGAGCTGCCGCGTCACGACGCGGTCATCGGCCGACGGCGTGGGGTCGCCGCTCGGATGATTGTGGACGAGGATGATGCCCTCCGCACCCTCCGCTATGGCCGCGCGGAACACCTCGCGCGGATGCACGAGCGACATGTTGAGAATCCCGCGCGTGATCAGCAGATCGCGTATCACCCGGCTCTGGCACCCCAGGGCCAGCACATGGAACTCCTCGACCTCCAGATCGCGGAGCCGCGTGGCGTAAAAGCGTTGCACGTCGGCGGGGCCCCGGATTCGTACCGGCGCGGGGTGCTCCTCCGTAGCCACCCGGCGGCCCAGCTCGAGCGCGGCCAGTACCCGCGCCGCCCGGACGGGTCCCACCCCCGGCATCCGGGTGAGTTCCGCCGGGGGGCGCCGCGCGAGCCGGCGGAGTGACCCCTCCACGAGCGCCAGCACGTCTGCCGCGATCACCGAGCTATCGCGCCCGGCCACGCCCGTTCCTAGGACAATCGCCACGAGCTCCTGCGCCGTCAACGCGGCGGGGCCCACCCCCCACAACCGCTGGCACGGGTGGCTGCTTTCGGGATGCGGGCCGAGGCGCTGCGCCATGGGCCCAACCTAGCGCCGGTCCCTGCGAGCAACTAAGGTCAAATGGGCGCAGCTGGTGTCAAACGGGCGCAGCACGGCAACGGTATCCCCGGCCTCCCCACGAGACCTATCCCTCCGCCCCCTGACCCCGCCCGCCATGCGCCCCCGTTCAGCTGGGCGATCAAAACGTGAAGGTCTGCTCCTCAGCGATCAGCACGACGGGGGGGCCGCCGCTCGAGATCTTGGCAGCGTGGCCGAGGGTCTCCTTGCCGCCCGCCGAGGCGGCGCACGCCTGCAGGGCCTCAAGCGACGGAAAGTGCACCTCGGCAATGCGGTAGAATGCCGGCTTGCCCTGTGGCGCGCCCTGCACCTTGGTCGCGACCAGCTTGGTCTTCCCCCCGAGCTTCTTCACTGCCATGGGGACGTGCTCCTCCTGGTACAGCCGCTCAAACGTCGCCACGTCCTTGGGAGGTGGGTACATCACGATCAGCTTGACTGCGCCCATGGTTGCCTCGCTTTCCCCGGTGCGGGAGTGGGTGGAGCGTCGCCTGATGCAGTCGAACCCCAGCAACCTGCCCTCCCGAGCGGGTGCGCGATAGTCCGCCACGCCGCCGTCACTTGACGCAAGAGCATGTCGCCGGGGTATCTATGATGCGGGGCGTTGACCGAGGGGCCTCGGTCCGCGCACGGTGCGACGCAGGCAGCGCTCGCTACTTGAGCGCCGCGGCGCCGGGTCCGCGCAGCAGGGCGAGCGCGACGTCGCCCACCACCTGGAGCGAATGCGCCGCGACCTTGTCGAGCGTGTCCTC
>DATBBW010000154.1:0-27399 GCA_036270795.1 Gemmatimonadales bacterium
TGGAGGCGCTCCGCGGCCAGGGCGAGGTCGCCCTGCAGCCGTCCCACCTCGAGCTTCGCGTCGTTCAGCCGGCGCTCCACCTCAGTGCGCCGCGCCTCGGCCGTGTGGCGCGCTTGCACGCGGGCCTCGCGCGCGCGCTCCGCGTCACCCAGGCGCGCGCGCGCCCCGGGAAGGGCGGCGGCCAGGTCGGTCCCGCGCTTGCCGAGCGCCCCGAGCGCGAGGTCGAAATCCTCGAGCTCGCGCCGGACCAGGGTGAGCGCGATCCCGAACCGCTCCTCGATCATCTTGCCGTAGCGCTCCGCCTTGCCGCGCTGGCGTGCCAAGCTGCGGACCTGGGTCTGCACCTCGTTGATCAGATCCTCGAGCCGCGCGAGATCGGCCGCCGTCTCCTCGAGCCGTCGCTCCGTGCTTGTCTTGCGGTCGCGGTACAGGCCGATCCCCGCCGCCTCCTCGAACAGCGCCCGGCGTTCTTCCGCCTTCTCGGACAGCAGCGCTTCGATCATCCGGGCTTCCATCACCACCGCGGCGTCAGCGCCGAGCCCGGTGCCGCGCAGCAGGTCCTGGATGTCGCGCAACCGCACCGGCGAGCGGTTGAGCAGGTACTCGCTTTGGCCGGACCGCGACAGCCGCCGGGTGACCACGACCTCCTGGTAGGCGAGCGGCAGCGTGCCGTCCGCGTTGTCGAACACGAGCGACACTTCGGCGACGTTCACCGGCCGCCGTCCGGTCGAGCCCTGGAAGATCACATCTTCCATCTTCCCGCCCCGTAACAGCCGCGGCGATTGTTCCCCGAGCACCCACCGCACGGCGTCAGAGATGTTGGACTTGCCGCAGCCGTTGGGGCCCACGATGGCCGTGACGCCGGTCTCGAACGGCAGCTCGACGGTGCCCGCGAACGACTTGAAGCCCGCCAGTTCCAGTCGGGTCAGTCTCATGGTGCGGTTCCCATCCGGGTGACGAGAGTGGCCGCGATGCCGGCCCGCTTGAGCCGCGCCTCGGTGAGCGTCGCCTGTTCGGGGCTCTCGAACGCGCCCACGAGCAACTGGCCCGTCCCCCCCCACGGCACGGCTGGGAAGCCGCGCGCGCGCAGGCTGTCGGGCGGACTCGCCCCGCTGATCACAAATGCGTACGGGGCGCGCAGCGCCGCGCCCTGACCCCGCGCCGCAAGGCCGCGGCGCCACACCCGGGCGCGCGCGGCGAGCGCCGAGTCGCGGGTCGGATAGGCGCCTGCGAGCACCCGATACCACACCGTGGGGCGGCGGTCGTCGTTGGCGACCGGCGTGACGAACGGCGTGAGCCCACCCGCGGCCAGGCGGTCACCCAGCGCGAGCGCCTTGTCGAGCCGCGCGTACGCCGCGAACTGGATCGTCCAGGGCAGCGAATCGCGGCGCGGCGACGGCGCGATGTGCGCGGTGGGTCGTGGTGAAGGAGTGCGGGAATGCGTGGGGGTGGGGGTGGGGGGGGTGGGGGTGAGGGTCGGAGCAGCGGCGGGACGCAGCGGGGGCGCCCCCAGCGCCCCCGGCAGGTGTTCCGCCCCGCGCGCCCACAGCACCCATCCCCCCGCCGCGCCCGCAGCCAACGCGAGCACGACGACCACGGGCCGGACGCGCCGCCGCGGCGTCGCGGCGGCCGACACCCGCACCGCCCCGGGCGGAGGTGCGCGCACCGCCCCCGGCGTCCAGCGTTCGCGCACGACGCCCAAGAGCGGGATGCCGCGCTCCATCGCAGCGGTAATCCCCTGGCCGATCGACGACTCCGGTTCGTACCCGTCGGGCGACAGCACGATCAGCGCGTCGGGGACGGCGGAGAGGCGCGCCAGCGCGCCGGCCGACAGGTAGAGCAGGAGCAAGGCCCCCTCGACCCTGAAGCCGCCGTGCAGCCGTCGCCACCGCGGACTCGTGAACAGGTCGCTCGCGTGCGCCGTCGCCGTTCCCGCCGGGATGAAGAAGACGTGGTCGATCTCGTGCGCCGCCTTGGTGAGCGAGACATCGTACTCGAAGGCGTCTACGATGCCTTCGGTGGGGGCGAGGTGCACCATCTCATGGAGCCGCGGCGCCTCGAGCCAGAGGTCCACGAGTGCCACGCGGCGGTCACCGGCGGTCGCCGCGCGCGCGACGTCCCAGGCCGCCGCGGCCGCCCACTTCCAATCTCCCGTGGCCGGGACCAGCGCGACGAGCGCCTGCTCGGCGACGAGCGAGGGGACCAGGGCGTCGAGCCGCGAGCGCGGCAACGCGCGGACGGTCACGGGCTGCTCGGCTGATAGATCCAGAAGGGGCGCCCGAGCTTGCGGCCGATCGCCTCCGCCTGGGCGCGGGTCCCGTAGGGGCCGAGCACGACGCGGTATCCGTCGTCCGGCCCCTTGGGCGTCAGCACGCGCGCCGCGAGGCCGGCGCGGTCGAGCTGCTGCGCCATCTCGGACGACCACGCCTCGTTTTGCGATGTCGACACCTGCACGTACATCGGTCCTTCGGGTCCTGCCGTATCCGCGGTGGCGGTCGCGCCGACGGGCGGCGCCGCGGGCGCCTGGGCGTCAGCGAACGCCCCGCGGTAACTGCCCCGCGGCCGCCAGGCGGTGAGCGTCCAGAGGTCCGGCGCGGCGCTCTTCACACGGCCCGTCTCGACCAGCGTATCGGGGCGGTACGCCACGACGTCGTCCCCCTGACGCACGACGACCGAGCCGTCGGGACCGATCGCCGGGAGGTCGAGTCGCCACGCGCTCGCCACGGCGCCCACGAGCCGCTTCACGGGGAGGTCCACCACCCAGAGCGAGTCGCCGGTTGTGGGCCGTGCCAGCAACCAGCGGCCCAGCGGGTCGAGCCGCAACCCCGCCGCCGGCATCGGCAGGGCGATGCCGTCGATTTCGTCGTGCTCGTAACGGTCGATGGCCGCGAGGCCGGGCTCGGCGCGGCGCGCCACGTAGATGCGGTGGCCCGACGGGGAGAAGGCGACGGCGCGGGGGTGATCGCTGAGCGGCACGAACGCGGGCTCGCGCCGGCCGAGCGGGTCGATCAAGAGCACCCCCGAATCGCTCGCCACCGCGACGAGGTCGCCCCACCGCGTCGCCGCGAGCTCCCCGCTCGGGATCGGACGGCTCGTGGCGGGCTGGCCGGCGGCCGCGGTGAAGAGCTTCGTTGGATCGGCGGCGACGAGTCGCTGGTCCGCCGCCCCGAACACCTGGTGCGGCAGACTGGGCAGGGGCTGCGGCCAGGCGACGCGCACGCGCCGCGCCATCGAGACGACGCGCCGCTTCGCGTCCACGGCGAACAGCGTGCCGTCGGGCCCGAGCGTGGCCTGCTCGACCGCGGTCGCGAGGGTGTCCACCCGGGCGCTGCCCAGGTCGAGCGCCAACACCTCGTGCTTCGTTGTCAGGACGAAGAGGAATTCGGCTTCTGGGTCGAGCCCCACGACCCGGGCCACGGGGGGGAGCTTGCCGCGGATCGCATCCGGCACCTCGGTCAGGCTCGGGAGCCGGTACAGCCGCGGCGCGCCCCCCTTGGCCGGGAGGCGGAGCGCGACGCCACCGGTGCGTGCGCCCACCGCCTCACGGTTAACGGCTTGTGACGCTTGCGGTTGGGGGGCTTGGGTCGACGCGACGGCGGGCGCCCGGGAGCGACAGCCCCAGAGCGCTAGGCTGGCGACGAAGCAACACGAGGAGCGCATACGCACAGGGCCTCGCCGCACAAGATAGGCAACCGGCGAGGCCCAGACAAGTGTTTGAGCGATGCGGAGTTAGAACGTCGGCCCGAGACTCAAGGTCCAATACGCAGAGTTCCGCGTCCGATCGAGCGGCTTGGTATAGTCAGCCCGCAGGATCACGAACCCGAGGAAGTTGAGCCGGATCGACGCACCCCAGCTGCGCAGCGGCTGACGGTAGGTCTCGAGGCTTTGGCCCGCGCTGCGACGCCACACCACAGTCGAGTTGCTGTTCCAGGCGAGGCCCACGTCGTAGAACAGCGCGCCCTCGATCGGCGGCAACCCGATCGGCAGGAACCCGAGCACCACGCTGCGGGTGAGCGGGAAGCGCAGCTCCGCGTTGGCCACGGCCATCTTCGAGCCGATGAGCTGGTCCAACTCGGCGCAGCCAGTCGTGCCCGAGGTCGTGGGGGAGTTGAGGCACTCGTTGTTGATGAAGGAGTTCGCGGTGTAGCCGCGCAGCAGCGCGGTGCTGCCGACAAACTGTGGGAACACGTCCGCGTCGCGCCCGTAGCGGCCGACGAACAGCCCCCGGAAGGCGAACGTGAACGGGCGCGCGAAGAAGTAGCGGCGCCAGTCGGCGGTGCCCGACGTGAACCGCCACGTGCCCCAGCTGGGCGACACCTCGAGGCGCCAGCGCGTGCCCGTGAACCACCCCACCCAGCCGAAGAGCGCATTGTCATGCACCAGCGCGACCTGCGGTCCGTAGTAGCTGATCGACGGGAAGTCGACGGTCTGGGGATCGTTGATGCCCACGAGCGCCCCGCCCGAATCCACGTAGTACTGCTGCTGCAGCACGGCCTGGCTGATGCTCGAGAAGTGCGCGCCCAATTCCAGTCGGGTGAACGTGCTGAACGGGTAGTAACTCTCGGCGAACACGTCGCGGACGATGAAGCGTTCGATCTGCGGCGTGATCACGAAGAGGCCGGCCGTGTCCCTAATGGTCGTCGGGAGGTAGAAATACAGCGGCTGCTGCTGCGCCCCCACGAGCCAGTTGATGCGGTGCGCCTGGTTCAAGTAGGCGGCGAACACCTGCGCCTCGGCCAGTCGCCCGTTGACCGAGCCCGCGAACCCGAGCGTGTGATTGCCGAGCATGTCCGAGAGCGAGATCGCCGTCCCGCCGAAGAAGCCGCTCCCGAAGTTTTCACGCTGGTAGCCCACGGTCGGCCGTGCCACGTAGTCGGGTGTGAAGCGCGTGTGGTACGGCTTGAAGGTGAACTCATTGGTGTCGGGCAGCGCGGGGGACGAGTCGAGGAGCTGCTTCACGGACACGGGGGTCCCGCCGGACGAGTCACCGGCCGTGCGGGCCGGCGTGCTCGAGGCCCGGAATCCGGTCGGCGTGCGATACACCGACGTTCCCTCACTCGGCGCGGGCACGCTCGGGGCGCCCGCAGGCGCGGCGGGCGAGGCCGAGGCGAGGGTGGTGCCCGACCCGCGCGGCCGCCGGACGGCCGCGAGCAACGAGGTCACCGGCGGCTGCGCCGGGGCCTGGTAGGGCTGGCGCTTGAGCGAGCGCGGGTTGTCCACGCCGTAGACGTTGTACTCGCCGTCTTCGTAATACGCGAACGCGAGCCGGTCGGCCTCGTGCGCCCACGAGAGACAGGGCGACATGGCCGTGATGCCTGAGACGCCGGTGTAGACGTCGGTCAGCTGGTAGATGTTCTGGTCGCCGAAGTCGTAGAGGAAGATGTTACTCATGCCGGTGCGGTCCGACACGAACGCGAGCGACCGCCCGTCGGGGGCCCAGACGGGATTGATGTTCTTGCCCTGGTCCATGTGGGGCAGCAGCTCGATGGCGCCGGTCTGGAGATGGTACAGCGCGATGCGCAGATTCCCGAACTTGAGCTCGTCGAACCGCGTCGCGCCGCCCCGGTCGGTGGTGAACGCGATCGTCTGGCCGTCTGGCGACCAGGAGGGCTCAAGGTCGGCGTACTTGTCGTTCGTCAAGCGCCGCAGGTCCGAGCCGTCGGCGTTCACCAGGAACAGGTCGGACAGCCCGCCGTCGTACCCGATGAACACGAGCTGTTTCCCGTTGGGCGACCAGGCGGGCGTCGTGACCCCATTCAGCGGGATGCGGATCCGGCGCACCTCGTGCCCCGATCGGGCGTCGAGGATGACGAGGTCATCGCGGTCCTTGTGCTTCGCCGCGATGGCGAAGTAGCGGCCGTCCGGGGAGAAGGATCCGGAGGAGTTCACCCACCGCAGGCTCTCGTAGTTCGAATTGATCGTCGACTGGATGAGCTGCCGCTTCACGCGTCCCGTTTCGGCGTCGGCCAGGTAGAGGTCGACGAAGAACGAGTTCTTTTCGCTGAAGTAGGCGATCTCGCGCCCATCCGGCGTCAACGCCGGCGCGAGGTGCAGCGTGCCGTCGGAGCGCTTGCGGGTGAGGATCGGCTGGGCGATGCGGCGGGCCTTGTAGTGGTCGCCGAGCTGCGGCAGGAACGTCGTCTGGACCGCGTCGCGCCACTCGCTCGAGAGGTCGTCGAGCGAGAGCCCGAGGGCCCGCTTGAACGCGCCTTCGACGCCGCTCGTCGCCGACGCCTGGAGGATTTCGCCGATCGCCTCGTCGCCCCACTTCTCGCCAATGTACGCCCAGATCGCGTGGCCGAACCGGTACGGGAAGATCCGCTCGTCCTGGGTCAGCTGCTGGATCGTCGGCAGATGGCCTTCAAGTGACGCGTCGCGCAACCACATCGAGGTGAGGGGATCGATCGGGCCGATCGACAGGTACTCGGCCATCCCCTCCATGAACCACCCGGGCGGGTTCACGTTCACGAGAGTCTGCATGCCGCCCCCGATGCGGCCGCGGCTGTACACGTCGTATTGGAACTGGTGCACCATCTCGTGGCCGATGACGTGCTCCAGGTCCTCGTACGCCCCCGTGAACGGCAGGACCATGCGGTGCTTGAAGAACTCGGTGACGCCGCCCAAGCCCTCGCCGCTCGCGTCCACCACGTTCGTCTGTTGGAAATCCGACGGTGACGCGTACAGGATGATGGGCTTGCGGCCCTGGAACTGGTGGTGCAGGATGCGCGACAGGCGGGCGTACCACCGTTCGGCCATGCGGGCCGCGTCCAGCGCCCCGGCGCGCTCGGCCGGATAGTAGTAGACCTCGAAGTGCTCGGTTTGAATGATGTGGAAGTCGAAGCTCTGGTACTGGACCTTGTTCGTGCCAAAGTTCCCGCCGTAGTACTGCGCCGAGAGTCCCGGGGCGCAAGCCAGCGCCAACGCCGCCGCGATCCCGCCGATGCGTCGCATGAGGATCATCCTTTCGACCGGGCTTCGCCGCCGCCCGGTGGGACCGCGCCGAGCACCGGCGCGTCGCCCCACAGGCGTTCCAGCTGATAGAATCCACGCAGTTCGGGATGAAACACGTGGACGACGAAGTCCACGTAGTCTAACAGCACCCAGCGTCCCTGGCCCAGCCCTTCGACGTGATGCGGGGCAATGCCGCGCGGTGCCAGCGCTGTCATCAAGTGCTCCGCCATCCCGCGCACATGCGCGTCCGAAGTGCCCGAAACGATCACGAAGTAGTCAGCGGCAGCGGTCAGGCCCCGCAGATCGAGCACGATGGGATCCACTGCCTTGCGACCCGCGAGCGTCTCCGTGACGAGCTGCAACGCCGCGAGCGCATCTGCGCCGGAATGCTCCGCCGCCCGCGCGCCGCGCCTGCTAGTCATAGCGCTCCGGTGACGTGTTTGTTCCGTCCGCGATCTGATAGATCCCCGCCACGCGCCGCGGCCGCCAGGCGCGGCGATGACCGGCGCGATCGGGCTCAGGGGGCGTTGCGTCGTTCGGGAGCGCGCGACCATCACCCAGGGGACGCAGCGCTCGCGCCACCCCGCCTAGCGTGAGACCGAGGTTCGGACCGCTATCGCCGTCGGGGATCGGAACGACATGCGAGCGGTTCAGCTCCCTGCGGCCCGCGGCGACCCCGTCGGCCCCCGCCAACAAAGAGCGGCGCAGCCGCGGACCGTCCACGCCCCCGATGCCAATGCCTGAGGCCACGCGCGGGGTGCTACTCCTTGACGACGGTCACTCGGATCTCAGGACGCACGTCGGGGTGCAGCTTGATCCCGACGCGGAAGTCGCCGAGCGCCCGGATCGGCTCGGGGAGGTCCACTTTGCGCTTGTCCACGCGAATGCCCAACTCCTCGAGCTTGCGCTGGATGTCGCTCGCGGTGACCGACCCGTACAGCTTGTCTTCCTCACCGACCTTCACCGCGAAGCTGAGCTCGACGGCGGCCACGCGGGTCGCCTCGGTCTCGGCGGCGCCCTTCTCGAGCGCGCGCTGTTTGGCGATGCGCTCCGCCTCGTAGGCGATCCTCTTCTTGTTGGCCTCGGTGGCGTGGTAGGCGAGCCCCTTGGGCAGGAGGTAATTGCGCGCGTAGCCGTCTTTCACCTTGACGACCTCGCCCGTCTTGCCAAGGTGCTGCACATCTTCCCGCAGGATGATCTCCATGGTCGGCTTTTCCTTAAGGGTTCAGAACGACGCCCGTGGGCGCCGCCGGGTGCCCATCGGGGCGCGGGGCCGGCTCCCGCCCCGCGCCGGGCGCCGAGAGTGGGGGCCCGAGCGGTGTCCGGGCGACGAGTGTGTGGCCCCACCAGGCGAGCGCCAAACCGGCCACCGTCTCGAGCACGAGCCCGACGGGCCAGCCGCTTGCGAGCAGCCGCACCGTGGGCTCGAACGCGGGATACCAGGACGGCACGAACTCCACCACGCGCCGTGCGACGCCGCTCGCCGCCCGCGTCGCCTCCCACTGCACTTCGGTCCAGACGCCCGGGCCGCCGACCACGTTCGCGAGCACTGCGACGCCCGCCCCGGCGTACAAACAGGCCCGCCACGCGAGCGCCCAGAAGCCGGACGGGCGCACGGTGGCCCACGCGGCGAACGCGACACTCACGAGCACGATCCAGGCCCGCGTCACCGCGTCGCGCAACCCCGTCTCCGGGGTGACCAGCAACGCGACACTCACGCCTCCCGCCAGCGCCGCCGCGAGCCATTCGCGGCGCGTCGTGGGTCGGGCGGCGACCAGCAGGGCCGCGAACGGCAACCCGAGCAGGCTGAGCGGTGCCACGGCGGCGAAGGCGAGCACGCCGAACGCCACGCGCCAGCGCCGGCCGGTTCCGGACGGCGCCATCGTCAGCTGGCGTAGCCTTTGATGTAGGGCAACAGCGCGAGCTGCCGCGCCCGCTTGATGGCCGTGGCGAGCTGCCGCTGGTGCCGCGCGCACATCCCGGACAGCCGGCTCGGCAGGATCTTGCCCCGCTCCGTCAGAAACCGGCCCAGCGTGCGGTCGTCCTTGTAGTCGAGGACGCGCACCCCGGATTCACACACGGGGCACGTCTTGGCGGGCCGTCTCACGCTTCGTCCTCCTCGAGTTCTTCGATCTCGGCCGCGATCACGGGCGCCACCACTTCCGGCTTGGCCGGCAAGCCCTCGGAGGCGACGACCAGGAAGCGCAACACCGCCTCATCGAGCTTTACCGCCCGTTCGTACTCGGGGAGGAGCTCCGCGGCAGCTTCAAACTGGGCCACAACGTAGGAGCCCGATTCCTTCTTCTTAATGGGGAAGGCGAGCGTGCGCTTGCCCCAATGGGCCACGTTCGTGATGGTGCCCTTGCTCTCCTTGGTCAGCTGGCCGTGGAACTTCTCGAGCTTCTCGTTGATCGCGGCTTCTTCCAACGCGGGGTCGAAGATGTAGACCGTTTCGTAATGACGGGCCATGCCACCTCCCTTTGGTCATAGGCGACCCGGCGCGGTGCGGCGCCGAGTAGGGGACTTGTGAGGCCGAAAGATAGAAGGGGCGGGAGGGGTGGGGAAGGGCAGAGCGCCACCGCTGCGGCGTGCGTACTATCAGGGACCCCGGGAGGCTCGCATGCGCACCGTCGTGTTGTCCACCGTCCTCGCCTTGGTCTGCCGGCCGCTCGCGGCGCAGGACTCGGCGTTTCAGGCGCTGCAACAGCGCGGCCAGACGGCGATGGGCGTTGATCAGTACACGTCCCTCCACCACTTCGACCCGCTACCCGACGGAGGGCGGATCGCGCTCGAGCGGGCGGCCACGGACTCGGCAGGGGTCGCGACCATCCGCGCGCACCTCCAGCATATCGCGCGGGCCTTCGCCGCGGGGGATTTCGCGCTCCCGGGCTTGGTGCACGCTCGGACGGTCCCCGGGACGCGCGTGATGACGGAGCGGCGGGCCGCGATCCGCTACGAGTTCCACCCGCTTCCAGGCGGGGGCGAGGTGCGCATCCTCACGCGCGATCCCACGGCGATCAGCGCCATCCACGACTTTCTCGCCTTCCAGCGAGGCGATCACCGAGTCACCGATCACGCGGGTCACTAGGGCGCGCGCATGTGACCCCGCTCACACGCCCGCTCGCTGCGAAACGCACCGCTTCGCGGTCCGCTGGATTCCCGGTGACCCGCATCACGCTACTTCCGGCGCGGTCAACCATCCTCTGAACAACGAGTTGCCCGTGCGGTTGTCGGACGGCGGAGCAATGGCATTGCTCTTGCCCTGTCAAACCCGTGCGCTCGTTGGGCCCCGGTGCCGCACGCCGGGGGAGCTTCAGAAGGAAGGCTGCCATGCAGGGTGCCGGGGTCTGGGTCATGAAGCACGCCACGCGTGCCGCGTTCGCGGCGGCGGGACTCGTCGTGGTGCTCGCGCTCGAGCCCCAGCCGGCGGCGACCGTCGCCGCGGCGTCGGCCTGGGCCGGCGCGCCCACCCGGGCCCTCGTGCTGTCGACCCAGGCGCAGCGCTATCTCATCCTGCAGTATCGCTCGTCGACCACCGAGTTCTTGGGGTGCATGATCGGCGACGTCGACGGGAACACGGTGATCGTGCGCCGCATCGCGCCCGCCGACGTGGACCCGGGTCAGTCGAGCGTCAGCCACGTGATTCCGAAAACGACCTGCGCGGACGCCGGGTGGACGGGGACCGTCGGGATGATCCACAGCCACCCAGCCGGCGAGCGGTGCTTGTACTTCTTCCCGGGGACCGAGGTCGCGACCTCGGACGGGGCCTCGTTCGTGCGGCAGCCCTATCCGGTGGACGCGATCATGTGCGGTGATCGGGTGGTCTGGATGAGCCGCGACATGACGCAGCGCCAGGTCCCGCTGACCGATGCCCCGAAGCATCCGCGGCAGCGTCGGGTGTCTCAGCGCGGCAACCGGCTGCAGTCGGAGTCCGCCGCCCCGCAGGGGGAGGAGTGAGCGTCACACGTTGAACCGGAACAGCAGGATGTCGCCGTCGCGCACCACGTAGTCCCGGCCCTCGCTCCGTACCAGTCCCTGTTCGCGCGCCGCCTTGTACGATCCCACCCGCACGAAGTCGTCGTAGGCCACCGTCTCGGCGCGAATGAAGCCGCGCTGGAAGTCGGAATGGATCTCGCCCGCGGCGTCGAACGCGGTTCCCCCGCGATGCATCGTCCAGGCGCGCACTTCGGTTTCCCCCACCGTGAAGAACGTTTGCAGGCCCAGCAGGTGATAGCCGGCGTGGATGAGGCGGTCGAGGCCGGGCTCGGTGAGCCCGGCGCTCGCGAGATACTCCCGCCGCTCATCGCTCGACAGCTCGGCCAGCTCCGCCTCGAGTTTGGCCGAGAAGGGGACGATCTCGGCCTCCTCGTGGTGCGCCTGCACGGCGGCGCGGAGCCGCTCGAGCCAGGGGCCGCCGCCCGCCACGAGGTCGTCCTCAGAGACGTTGGCCGCGTAGAGGATCGGCCGCGCCGTCAACAGGCCCAAGTGGCGCAGGAACTTCACCGCCGCCTCGCTCTCCCCCGCTTCGCGCGCCCCGCGCCCTGCGTTGAGCTCGGCCATCACCCGCTCGAGAAGCGCCAGCTCGGCCTGCGCCTCCTTGTCGCCCGCGCGGGCGTTCTTGCGGGTCTTCTCGAGCCGCCGCTCGACCACCGCCAGGTCGGCGAGCGCCAGCTCGCTCGTCACGATGTCGTGGTCGCGGACCGGGTCCACTGGCCCCATCACGTGGACCACGTCGGGATCCTCGAAACAGCGAATCACATGCACCACCGCGTCCACTTCGCGAATGTGCGATAGGAACTGGTTGCCGAGCCCTTCGCCCTCGGAGGCGCCCGCGACCAACCCGGCGATGTCGACGAATTCGACGACCGTGGGCACCTTCTGCTTCGGGGCCACGATCTCGAACAGCCGGTCGAGCCGTCGGTCGGGCACCGCCACGACGCCCACGTTGGGCTCGACGGTACAGAAGGGGTAGTTCTCCGCGGCCGCCGCCGTGGAGGAGGTGAGCGCGTTGAAGAGGGTGGACTTGCCGACGTTGGGAAGGCCGACGATGCCGAGTCGCAGCACTACCGGATGCCCTCGCGCACCCACTGCGTCACGGCGTCCGCCATGGCGGGCATCGCCGCCTCGACCTGCTCGAGCTGCTCGGGCGTGAACGGCGCGAGCACGTATTCCGACCAGTCGCTCACGCCTTCGGGGAGCGGGCCCACGCCGATCCGCAGGCGCGCATACTGCTGCGATTGCAGCGCGCCCTCGATGCTTTTCAAGCCGTTATGCCCGCCGGCGGAACCCTCGGCGCGCAGCCGGCAGGTGCCGCTGGGAATGCGGAACTCGTCCACCAGGATGAGCAGGTCGGTCGCGGGATTGAACGCCGGGTCCGCGCGGAGCGACACGAGCGCCGCGCCGCTCGCGTTCATATACGTCGTGGGCTTGAGCACGCGGACCGGCACGTCGTGCACGACGCCCTCGGTGACGCGCGCCCGTTCGCCGCGGCGGAACGGGGGCAGCCCCCACCGGGCCACGACCGCGTCGGCCAGCCAGAATCCCGCATTGTGCCGCGTCGCCGCGTACTCGGGCCCCGGGTTCCCGAGGCCGACCACGGCGCGCAAGCGTCAGCTCTCTTTGCCGCCCTTGGGCTTCTCGGCCTTCTCGGTCTTCTCGGCTCGCTCCCCCTTCTCGCCCTTCGCCGGGGCCGCGCCGCCTTTGGCTTCGGGCTTCGCGGGCGCGCCGCCCTCGGCTGCTTCGCCTTCCTCTTCCTCGCCCTCGCGCACCTTGCGGATCAGCTCGGGCTCGGCCACTTCGACCGCGGCCTCCGGCGTGGGTGCGGCCACTTCTTCGGCCCGCGGCGGCACGACGGTAGCGATCGTCAGCTCGGCCTCCGTGAGTATCCGGGCGTTGGCGATGCTCACATCGCGCACGTGCAGCGAGTCGCCGATCTTCAGGGCGGTGACGTCGAGCTCGACGCGATCCGGGATGTTTTCGGGCAGCACCTCGATCTCGACTTCGCGCGTCACCTGATCGAGCACGCCGCCGGCGTTGCGCACGCCGTCGGGGTTGCCGACGAGGTGGACGGGGATCTTGAGCTTCACCTTCTCGGTCGCGTGGATCTCGTACAAATCCACGTGGATGATGTCGGGGCGCAGCGGATGCCGCTGGATCTCCCGGATCAGCGTCTTCACGGTGCGGCCCTCCACGGCGAGCTCGATGATCGTGCTCTCGGGCTCGACGCCGTGGAGCGCCTTCTCCAGCGCCTTGGCCTCGACCTCGAGCGACTGCGTGTCGCGCCCGTGGCCGTAGATCACGGCGGGCACCTTGCCGCCCAGCCGCGTCTGCCGCGCGCCGCCCTTGCCGGTCGCCTGTCGCGGCGTCGCCGCGAGCGCAATCGTGTGTGCCATACCCTCACGCCCTCAGTCGTCGGTCAGTCGAACAGCGCGCTCACCGACTGGTTCGAATGCTCGTAGCCGATCGCCTTCGCCATCAACCCCGCAATCGAGAGCACCTGCAATTTCTCGAAATGGCGCTCCGGGGGGATCCGGATCGTATTCGTCACCGCGACCTCGTCGATCGCCGAGGCCCGTAGCCGCTCGACCGCGGGTCCCGAGAGGAGCGCGTGTGAGGCGAACGCGTAGATCTTGCGGGCCCCGAGCCGCTCCAGCGCCGCCGCCGCCTCGGTGATCGTCCCGGCCGTGTCGATCATGTCGTCGGGGATGAGGCAGTCTTTGTTCTCCACCTCACCGACCACGTTCACGACCTCCGCCACGTTGGCGGAGGGCCGCCGCTTGTCGATGATCGCCAGCGACGCGTTCAAGCGCTTCGCGAACCCGCGCGCCATCTTCGCCGATCCGACGTCGGGCGCGACCACCACAGGGTCGTACAGCTCCTTCTGGCGGAAGTGGCTCACGAACGCCGGCGCCGCGTACAGGTGGTCGACCGGAATGTCGAAGAACCCCTGCAGCTGGTGGGAATGGAAATCCATGCCCAACACCCGGTCGGCGCCGGCGTGCGTGATCAGGTTCGCCATGAGCTTGGCGCTGATCGCCACACGCGGCTGATCCTTGCGGTCCTGGCGCGCGTACCCGAAGTAGGGCAACACCGCCGTGGTGCGCGCCGCGCTCGCCCGCCGCGCCGCGTCGATCAACAGCAGCAGCTCGAGGTAGTTCTCCGCTGGAGGGTTGGTGGGCTGGATGATGAACACATCCCGCCCGCGCACGTTCTCGTCGATCTTGACGAAGATTTCCCCATCGGCGAACCGCCGGATCGTCACCGCACACAACGGCTGCCCCAGGTGCTGAGCCATTTCCTCGGCGAGCGGCCGGTTGGCCGTCCCGGCGAGGAGCAACAGCTGGCTCCGCGATACCGTGAGGTCCGCCATGTGAGCCTCGCAAAATAGACGGCAAACTGCGCGAAGCCAAGGGGTTACTTGGGAGCGCCAGGTCCCTTCTTGGGAGCGCGCGGCGCCTTCGGAGGAGTTGCGGGGGCAGGCAGGAGCGAGCGCCCGGCGGGGGTCAGCCCGTCCACGTCCCATACCGTCAGTTTGTACACGGTCGCGCCTTCGCCGCCGCGCCCGGCGACCGGTCGCACCAGGAACCCCGTCGGCGTGGAGTCGAACGCGCACTGAAACAGCACGCGTCCCCCCCCGCCGCGCACCGTGAGACGGCGCGTGGGCCGCCGCGCCCGGATCGAGTCGGCCTGCGGGGCCGTGGCGAAGCCCGACGCCGTAACGGTGCGGAAGTGGTCGAGGTAGCGCACCACGGCAGCTGAGTCGGTGGCCCGCCCGCCGAGCAGCCAGCGACCGCCCGCATGGGCGAGCGCGTAGTGCTCCTTCCCCCGGTCCACCGCGACGCCCGCGATGCTGTCCGGCGAGAGCGCCACGATCCGCTTCTCGCGCCACTCGTCAGCCGCACGGTCCGCCAGCGCCCCCAGGCGACCGTGCCACAGGTACACGTGGCTGTCCCCGGGGCGACGCACGTACACCGACTCGAACTCGGAGCCCCGGGCGCCGACGATCAATTGGACGAGCAGCTTGCCGCGTCCGCGGACCCGGAGCCAGCGCCCCCCGGCGCTGTCCACGCCGAGTCGGCCGAAGGACGACGGGTCCTGGGCGACGAGCTCCGGTGGCCCGGTGTCCTGAAGCGCCGCGACCAGGTCGGTCACACCGCCCGCCGCGGCCCGCCACCCGTTCGCCGTCCACTGGTCGGCCGCATGCTTGGCCAGGACCATCGAGTCGCCGCCCTTGACGAGTGTGACCGTGTCCACGCCGGCCGGGGTGAGCGTCGGGATCGCCAACCGTCCCACGACCTTGTCCGAGCCGCGTGACAAGAGCTCGCTCCCGCCCCAGAGGAGCAACAGCACCGCGAGCCCGAGCGCGATGATCTGCAGGTGGCGGGCGCTCATGCCGGTTCCGGGGTGAGAAGCGAGCGGTACGGCTGGCGCGTCAGCTGACGCCGCCGCCACAAGCGCAGGGCCCCGGCTACCATGACGAGGATGGGTACGCCGAACAGGTTGCCATACTTCACGAAATCGCGCTTCACGGCACTGGTGAACACGAGCGGGGGCGGCGTGCGGTTCTTGGAGCGGATGCCGATGAGCGCCTCGTCCTGCGCCAGCCAGTCGATCGCGTTCTGCACGAACACGACGTTCGCCGGCGAGTTCGTCGCGTAGCGGTCGCTCGCGAAGTCGGCGCTGGCGACGACCACGAGCCGGCCGCGGGGCGTGGCGGCCGCCGTGTCGCGCGCCCGCGGATTGACGAGCACGGCCAGGAGTCGCTGGCGCAGGCTGTCGCGCCGGAACTCCCGGGCGGGACTGAGCATTGCGGCGCTCTGTTCGACGCCGGCCGCGCGGCTCGTGATCAAGAGGGGCGTGACCGTGCCGGGCGCGGTGCGGCTGGTGTCCAGCTCGCTCGGCCACGGCAGCATCACCGCGTTCAGGTCGGCGTTCACCGGGGTCGCCTTCGTGCTGAGCGCCCGGATCCAGAACGGGTACGACACGAGGACTTGGCCGAACTGCGCCGGGATCCCGACCCGCTCGTTCGACGCGAGATCGTACACCATGGTAGAAGCGATCGTCACGCCATACGGCTTGAGCACGCTGTTCCAGCCGACGACATGGGGGAACGCGAAAGGCCCTTGGGGCGAGAGCTGCATGCCGCTCGCCATGACGAGCAGGCTGCCGCCCTGGTCCAGGAACGCCCGCAGTCGCGCCGCCTCCGCGCCGGAGAGCGAGTCCGGGGCGCCGACCAGGGCGAGGACCTTGACGTCGGGCGCGATGGTGGTGTCGGTGAGCGCGAAGGGCCGCACCGTGTAGGTGTGCTCGAGTTGCCCGCGCAACGCCTCGAAGCCGCGCTGGCCGCGCGCCGTCGGGTCCGGGATCTCGCCCCACGCCACGACGGGCTTTCCCGGACTCGTGAGGGCGCGGATTTCGGAGGTGAGGCGATACTCGAGATCGTTCGTCTGCTGCACGAAGGGGATCGTCTTCACGCCGTCGGCGTAGCGCACGGCGATCCCCAAGTACCCCTCCTTCACCTGTAGCTCGGCCTGCCCCAGCACGTTGAACTGCACCGGCGGCACGCCGACGCTGCGCGCCTCGCGTCGCGCCGCGCTGTCCGCCGCCGGGTCTTCGAACACGAGCTTGACCTTGCCATGCCCCGCCGACCGGTAGTCCCGGAGCAGGTCGTCCACGTCGCGCTTCAGGAACGTCACCTCGGGGGGCAACGCGCTGGAGGCGAACAGCTTGATGGTGACGATGTCCGGCAGCCCGCGGAGCAGCTGCCGCGTTGCCGACGAGAGCGTGAACGCGCCACCCGGCGTGAGGTCGAGCCGTCCGCCGATGGCGCGCCCGAACAGATTGACCACGATGACCGCTCCCGCGAGCAGGGCGGTGCCCAGCCGCAGGCGGCGCAGCTCGGCGCCCAGCGCCGTGAGCTTGCGGGACAACAGCGCGTAATACGCGAAGACGAGGAACAGCGCGGCGAGCGTCAGGAAATAGACCGCATCGCGCAGGTCGATCACCCCGCGCGCGATGCCCGTGAAATGCGACAGCACGCCGAGCGAGGCGGCCACGGCGCCGAGCTGGGCGGGCAGCCCGACGAGCAGGGAATCGAGGCCCACCAGGATCAGCACAAAGATCACCGCCACGGCGAGCATGAAGGCGGTGACCTGATTGCGGGTCACGCTCGAGGCCCACACCCCGACCGCCACGAGCCCGGCGATGAGCAGCGCCGCGCCCACATACTGGGCGATCACGATCCCGAGCTCGAGCGACGCGCCCAGCAGGAGACCGAGCGGGATCGTCAGGGTCAGGGCGAGGGCGATCCAGAGGAAGAGGACCTGCCCCAGGTACTTGCCGAGGAGCAACTCGAGCTCCGTGATCGGCTGCGCCAGCACCACCTCGAGGGTCCCCGAGCGGGTGTCCTCGGCGAGGGCCCGCATGGTCACCGCCGGCACGACGACGAGCAGGAGCCAGGGGAGGAAGTCGAGCATCGGTCGGAGCGAGGCGACCCCGAACAGCTGCGCCTGCCGAAAGAACCAGAACCCGTTTACGCCCGTGAACACGACCAGCAGGATGTAGGCCGTGGGTTGGTCGAACAGCGCCGTCAGCTCGCGCCGCGCAATCGTGCGGATCGGGTGCATCTACTCCCCCGGCGCCGTCTGCGTGAGCTGGTGGAACAGATCCTCGAGGCTCCCGGGCTGCTGGTGGAGCTCGTACAGCGTCCAGCCGCGCGCCTTGGCGAGCGCGAAGATTTCGGGCCGCAGGTCCGTGGTGCGGTCCGCCGTCAAGGTCACCGCCACACGCCCGTCGACCCCGCCCCGTTCGGGCACGACCTGCCGCACGCCCGGGAGCCGACCGAGCGCGTCCGCCACGCCGTCGCCGGCCGCTTCGACCGCGATTTCCACCGCACCCTCCGCCTGGCGGATGAGCCGTTCAACCGGCCCATCGGCAACGATCTTGCCGCGGCTGATGATGAGCAGGCGGGAACACGTGTGCTGGACTTCGGGCAGCACGTGGGTCGAGAGGATCACCGTGCGGTCCTTGCCGAGGGTGCCGATCAGCCGCCGGATCTCGACGCGCTGGTTCGGGTCGAGCCCCTCGGTCGGCTCGTCGAGCACGAGCAGATCGGGGCGGTGCAGGATCGCCTGGGCGAGACCGACCCGCTGGCGGAACCCCTTGGAGAGCTCGCCGATCGGCCGGTAGTAGACGCTCTCGATCCCGGTACCGGTGACAGCGGCGTCGACCGCTTGCTGGCGCGTCCGCCCCGCGAGCTGGCGCAGGTCGGCGACGAACGCAAGGTAGTCGCACACGAGCATCTCACCATAGAGCGGATTGTTTTCGGCGAGATACCCGATGCGGCGTTTCGCCTCGCGTCCGGCGTCGGCGAGCGGCACACCATCGAGCGTGATGACGCCCGTGTCGGGCTCGTAGAACTGCGTGATCATCCGCATGGTGGTGGACTTGCCGGCGCCGTTCGGCCCGAGAAATCCCACCACCTGGCCGCGATCGACCGCGAACGAGACGTGGTCGACCGCCGTCACACCGTCGAATCGTTTGGAGACGCCGTCGAGCGTCAGGAACGTCATACGCCGCGATGCATGGAGGTGTTGAGTCGCACAGATGCTAACCAGGGCGCGCGCGATTCTTCAAGCCCCCCGGCGTCAGTGCGCCAGCTTCTCCACCTGCTCGGCGGCGCGGGTGATGGCCTCGGTCTCCGCGTCGAGGACCTTCGCCACCACCCCGATTTGCTGGTCCGCTTCTTTCCAGGACTTCTGCTCGATCGCCTCGCGGACGCCGGGCAGCGTCTTCACGCCGTACCCCGTGTAGTAGCCCGGCGCATAGATGGCGTGGCGGTACCAGGGCCGGCGTGGCAGCCCCTCCGAGGTCGTGAGGGCGCGCTCCACGCGGAGCAGGGTGGCGTTGAGGGCTGCAACGTCGGGACCCTTGAACGCCCCGCCCCCATTCGCCTGGGCCTTCGTAAAGGCTTTCTCGTAGCGCCCGGCCGCGCGCGTGAGGGCGTCGAGCGCGTTGTCCAAGGGCGCGAAATTCAAGTGCGGCGGGACCTCCTCGCGGGGGGGCGCGACCGACACTTGTCGCGGGTCGGCGGTGGCGGCGAAGACCCCCTCGTCGAGCTCCCGGTTGCGCTCCCGCGCCTCGTCCTGGGCGTCGCTGAGCAGCTTCTTCACCTCTTTCACATAGCGGCCCACCGTCTCGGCGAGTCCCGAGAACTCGAAGGGCAGCACGTCGGCGTCGGCGAGCCGCAGCACCGCGGTGCCAACCGTCTGCGACAGCGCGCGGCCATACACGAACGCCGTGTCGGAGAACGTCGTGTACCACTTGAAGTCGTCGTACACCGAGTGGTAGACGCCGCCCCCATCCTCGCCGCCGAAGCCCACGTTGAGCGACGCGATGCCGACGTGTTGCAAAAACGGGGTATAGTCCGATCCCGAGCCGAGCGCGTCGATCCGCAGGTCGCCGCGCTGGCGCACGTCCTGCCGGACCTCCGCCGAGCTCGCGTCGGCGATGGCGCGCAACTCGTGGCGCTGCCACACCGTGAGCTTCGTCTCCGGGTCCTCGACGTCCCGCGTCACGTCGTTGACGAACCGCTCGAGCGCGTGCGAGCCGCCCATGAAGAAGAAGCCGCGACCGTTCGAGTCGCTGTTGAGGTACGCCACGGCCTTCCGCGCGAGCTCGTCGCCATGGGTCTCGACCCACTCGGTCGAGCCGATCAGCCCCGGCTCCTCGCCGTCCCAGGCGGCGTACACGATCGTGCGGCGCGGACGCCACCCCTGCTTGACGAGCTGTCCATAGGCGCGCGCTTCCTCGAGCAGCGCCACCTGGCCCGACAGCGGGTCCTCGGCGCCGTTCACCCACGCGTCGTGATGGTTACCGCGGATCACCCACTCGTCCGGCGCGACGGCGCCGGGAATGCGGGCGATCACGTCGTACACGGGCTTCAGGCTCCAGTCGGACTTGACCCGCAGGTGCACCCGGGCCGGACCGGGGCCCACGTGGTAGGTAATCGCGAGCCCGCCGCGCCACGGGGCGGGGGCCACCGGACCGGCGAGCGCGGCTAGTAACGGCTGGGCATCGCCGTAGGAGATCGGTAGCACGGGGATCTTCGTGATCACCTGCGCCTCGCTGAGCGGAAGACGCTTGGCGTCCTTCGTCGCCCCCACGCCCGGCGTGAGCGGATCGCCCGGGTACACGGGCATGTCCGCCACGCTGCCGCGCTGCACGCCGTCCCGCGGCCGCCACGGACCCTGGGGATAGGTGTCGCCCTGGGTGTAGCCGTCCTCCCTCGGGTCGGAGAAGATGAGGCAGCCGACCGCGCCGTGCTCGGCCGCCACCTTCGGCTTGATGCCGCGCCACGATCCGAAATAGCGCGCGATCACGATGGCGCCCTTCACGGACACGCCCATCCGCTCGAGCCGCTCGTAGTCCGCCGGCACGCCGAAGTTCACGTACACGAGCGGGGCGGTGACGTCGCCGTCGGCGGAGTACGCGTTGTACGTCGGCAGCTGCTCTGCCTGCTGGCTCGACGTCGGATCCCCCGGGACGGGCGGCTCCTGGAGCCGCGCGACGAACTTCGTGGGCGCGACGAGCTCCACCACCCGCTCCTTGGGCGTCGGGAAGAGCACGTCGAACGACTCAATCTGCGCGTCGAGCCCGAAGCTCTTGAACTTGGCGAGGATCCACTCGGCGTTGGCCTTGTCGTACGGCGAGCCCACATGGTGCGGGCGCGCGGAGAGATGGCGCATATACTCGCGGAGCGAGTCGGGAGCGGGGATCGCGCGGAACTTGGCCTCCCACTCCCGCTCGACCTTGGCGGACTCGGTCGTGAAGCCGCGGAGGTCGTCGGTGGGAGCGGGGGCGAGGGCGAGCACCAGGCAACCGACAACGAACGCGAGCACGGGACGGGCGGCCGGACGCATGTACAGGACCTCACTCAAGAGGGTGGATCGGGATGGGCGCGGCGCGGATGGTTATCAAGCGTCTCAGGGATTGTTCAAGGCGCCGCAGGGCGGCGCGAGGCGCGCGCCCGGGGTCAGGGGAATCGCATCGCGATGCCGGCGCGCACGTTCCCGGCGATCGCATACGTCTCGACCGCGAGGGCAGCCCCGAGCAGCCACGGCCGCAGCCGGGGCGGCGCGGCGGACGCCGCGCCGAGCACCGTAAGGCCCGCCAGGGCGGTGTAGGTGTTCACTTGGCCTTCGCTCGGATGGGGTCCGAGCACCGGGTTCGCCTCGGCGTAGCCGCGGCGCAGCGCGTCCCGGGTCTGCGCGGCATCGATCCAGAGGGCGAGCGTGAAGGCACCGGCGAGCGCGACGTACGGGACGCTCCACGTCCGCGGTTCTTCGGAGAGGCGCTGAGCCGCCGCCCCTTGGGTCGACACCGTAAGCGCCGCCGTCGCGACCAAGCCGGTCACGAGGGCTGTGCTGCGGGCGCTTCCCGTACCATGGCGAATCACACTGACCACCCCACCAACGAGTCACAGACGAGGGGGGCAAGAGTGCCGCTTGCCACTGAGGTCCGCAAGGGGTGGGAACGCGGGAGGGAATCGGGAATTTCGCTGGCCGACCGTTGACCGCGGAGGCCGCTCGAACCCGGGCCACCGGTATGGCCTCACATCGTGGGTTTCACGCTGGGGCCGGTCAGGTACCACCGACCGTCTCGCTCTGCCACTAGGCGGCCTGACGCCTCTACCAGATTTGGGGCACGCTGGCCGCCGGGCGCACCATAGGATCCCCAGCCCGACAGCCGAACGTCTGGGCGAAGGCGGCGCTGTTCGACAGCGGGCCGTTCACACGCCAGCGCTCCGGGGCGTGGGGGTCGACGGTCACCCGGGTGCGCAGCGAGGCATCGCGCACATTCACCCGCCAGCTCTGGGCATATGAGAGAAACAGGCGCTGCTCCGGCGTATAGCCGTCGATCAGCCCGGGACGCCCGTCGCGCGCGAGGGCTCGCTCGAGGGCGTCGTAGCCCGTCAGCACGCCACCGTAATCGGCAATGTTCTCACCTAGGGTGAGGTGCCCGTTCACATGGAAGGTGTCCACCTGCAGGTAGCCGTTAAACTGCTGGACGACGAGCTCCGCTTGCTCGGTGAAATGCACCGAGTCGGTGGCCGTCCACCAATCGCGCAGGTTCCCCTCGGCGTCGTAATGCCGCCCCTCGTCGTCAAACCCGTGGGTCAGCTCGTGCCCCGCCCAGCTAGCGCCGAGCGAGCCGTAGTTCGCTCCGTCGTCAGCCGCGGGGTCGAACGTCTGCGGGACGAGGGCGCCCGCCGGGAACACCATCTCGTTCTTGGACGGATCGTAATAGGCGTTTACCGTGGGGACCGTAATGCCCCACTCGGTCGTATCCACGGCGGCTCCGGGGCGGTTCACGACGCGATGCCATTCGAAGGTGTTGGCGCGGGCGACGTTGTTCACGAACGGCCCGGGCGCTGCTTGGAGCAGGGTGTAATCGCGCCAGTGGTCGGGGTAGCCGATCTTCTCGCGCATGCGGGCCAGCTTCTCGAGCGCGCGCGCCCGGGTGGAGTCGGACATCCACGTGAGGTGGCGCAGCCGCTCGGCGAACGCGGCGCGAATATCGTCGATCACGGCGCGCGCGCGGGCGCGCGCTTCGGGCGGGAACGTCTTCGCGACGTAGGCCGCCCCGAGCGCCTCGCCAAGATCCACATCCGCCTCCCGCAGGCACCGTTTCCAGCGCGGCAAGAGCGCCTTCGTGCCTGTGAAGCGGGACCGGAAGGTAAAGTCCTCCTGCACAAGCGGCGTGCTGAGCCAGCGCGCCGAAGTGGCGAGGACGTGGAACCGCAGATACGCCCGCCACGCCGCGAGCGGGGCCGCTGCAAGGAGCGAGTCGACCCGCTTCACGAAGGCCGGCTCCGCGACGTTGAGGCGGGCGACCGGCACCGTGAGTCCGATGCCATGGAAGTAACGCGGCCACGTCGCGCGGGGCGCGAGCGCCTGCAGTGCGGTCCCGGACATGGGGTGATCGGTCGCCGCGGGATCGCGCCGCTGGACGCGCGTGAGCGACGCCTTCGCGAGCTCGGTCTCGAACGCGAGGACCCGCGCGGCGTCCGCGGTGGCTCGGGGCCTGGTCTCTCCGGCGAGCGTGAGGAGGCGCGTGATGTGCTCGATATATGCCTGCCGCGTCGAGTCCGCGGACGCCCCTACGGCCGTGTAGTAGTCCCGATCGGGGAGCCCGAGGCCCCCCTGCGAGAGCCAGGCGATGTAGTGCGCTGCGTCGTGGGGATCGACCTCGGGCGAGTACTGGAATACCACGTTGATGCCGAGCACCTGGAGCGCGGCGATCTCGGGCACGAGGTGGGCCCGGGAGGTAATGGCATCGACGGTCGCCAACCACGGCCGCACCGGCGCCAGGCCCGCCGCCTCGGCCGCCGTGGAATCCATGCACGACCCGTAGAAGGTGCCGAGTTTGCGGGTGGTGCTGAAGCGCGGCAGTGTCGCGGCCTGCGCGACCGCGTCGTCCAGCACGGACCGCACGACCAGCTCGTTGCGATCGCTCATGTCCCGGGTCACCCCCGACGACGCGTAGGCCGCTGGAATGGTGTCGTGGGCCAGCCAGCCACCATTGGCGTACCGGAAGAAGTCCGTGCACGCGTGTACGGTCGTGTCGATCCAGGCGGGGTCGACGACGCGTAGCGGCTTCATCGTGTCGGGGAGCGGCGTAACGGCCGGCGTCTGGGCGCGGACTCGTGCGGAGGCTAAGGTAGAGAGCGCGAGGCCGCCGAGCAGCGCGAGCTGGCGTAGCCGCGCAGGTGCTGCGGCAAGCTGGGGAGCGGGCGTCATCTCAGACTCCAGTCGGACCGAGTTAACCGCAGGAAGGGCAGTTGAATGTGCCGGCCCTTGAACGTTTCCCTCAACGCGCACGGCGTCAACAACGTGTGCGCCAACTGTCCTCATTGCACACGGTTCTGCGGGAGAGTTGTTCCGGTGGATTCGAACCACCATACCCAGATCCAAAGTCTGGTGTTCTGCCGTTGGACGAGGGCCAGCGATAGGACCGCTAATCTAACCGAACCGCCGCATGGGCGGCTTACGGCACCAAGTCCACTCCCTGCGTTTGCCCCTGCGCCGTCTCCACATCGTACGCCCGATCCTTCGCCCTGCCCCGCTCCACGACGCGCGTGGCCGTACGGCGGGCGTCGTCAAACACGTCGTCGCACACGCGCCCGCGCAAGGCAGTGAGCGCGGCCGCGAGGTCGCGGGCGCTCTGCACCGAGTTGTCCCGGAAAAGCGCGCAGCTGCTGCGGGCGTTGTGGCGCGCATTCGGCTTCGCCGAACGGCTACCTGGCCGTGCGCCGTCGCAGCATATTGGACACGGCATGCGGTCACAACGCGTTCTCGGGTGCGTGCTCCTCCCGTTGGTGGTTGCCGCCGTCGCGGCGCCCGCTGGCCTCGCCCAGGCGCCGCAATCGGCCCTGGCCCGCCTCGTCCACCGCACCCGGCTCCCCAATGGGCTCGAGGTCATCGTCCTTGAGAACCGTGTCGTCCCGCTCGCCGAAGTCCTCGTCGCCGTCCACAACGGCGCCTTCACCCAGGACTCCACTGAAGAGGGGCTCGCCCATCTGTACGAGCACATCCTGTTCCGCTCCTACCGCGGCGACCCGGATGCGTTCGGCGCCGCAGTGGGAGAACTGAATGGCCGCTATGATGGCGCGACGGGCCAGGAGGTCGTGTATTACTTCGTCGCGGTGCCCTCGAAGCAGGTGGAGAAAGCCGTCCAGTTGATGGCGCGCCTCGTCCAAGCAGCCCGGTTCTCGAAGAGCGACCTGCGCGACGAGCGGCCGGTGGTCCTCGACGAGCTGCAGCGCGGCGAGTCGGACCCCGAGCAACGGCTGGCGCGACAAGGCGAGCGGGCGCTGTGGGGCAGCTCGTGGAGCCGCAAGGACGTCGGTGGCGACTCGACCTCGCTCGCCGGTATTACCCTCGATCGCCTCCAGGAGAAGTACGCCCGCTACTACGTCCCGAACAATGCCGCACTGATCGTCACCGGCGATGTGTCGAGCACGCAGGTGTTCGAGCAGGCGAAGCGCTCCTTCGGGGACTGGTCACCCGGCCCGGACCCGTTCGCCAGCCAGCCGATCCCTCCGATCGCGCCGCGCAAGTCCTCGACCGCTGTGCTGGTCGGTAGCGACGTGCTGGATGTCACAATCCGCATCGCTTTCCAGGGACCCGGCGTGGCCTCAGACACGGCGGCGACCTACGCCGCCGACGCGCTCTTCGAGGTGCTTAACGACCCGGCATCGGCGTTCCAACGGCGGCTGGTCGAGAACGGACCGTTTCTGTCGGTGTCCGGCGGGTACGCCACACGCGCGCGGGTGGGGTCCATCGAATTCGTGGGCAAGACCACGGCGGAGCGCGCCCGGGCTGCGCTCCTGGCCCTCGTTGGCGAGCTCGATCAGCGCGACCTCCTGCTGGGCGTCGCTGATCAGGATCTCGCGGACGCGAAGCAGCGCCGGCTCGTTCGGACCGTGCTCGACTTCGAACAGACCGCCCTGCTCGCTCCCGAGCTCGCGTTCTGGTGGGGCAGCGCCGGGATGGACTACTACCTGACGTACAACGACCACATGGCCGCGCAGACCCTGGAGGATCTGCGGCGGTTTGCTGGCCGCTACGTGGTAGCCCAGCCGCGCGTCATCGGCGTGCTCGGTCCGCCCCTCACGATTCAGCAGCTGAGCGCCGCCCTGCGTGAGACCGTACTGCGGGCTAACCCATGACCGCCGCAGGTCTGCGGCGCCTCGCCTGGCTCGTCTTGCTGCCGCTCTGCGGGATGGGCCCGAGTGGAACCGCGCCAGCGCCCGGGGGCGCCGGGTCCGATACGCTGACGACCGCGTACGAGGTCTCAGGGGTCCGGGTAGTGCAGCGAGTGAGCCCGGCAACCGACATCGCCGCCGCGCGCCTCTACCTGCTCGGCGGGACGCGACAGCTTACCGAACGCACCGCCGGTATCGAGGCCCTGCTGCTCAGGGCCTCGCAGTATGGCACGGCGCAGTTCTCGGGGGCCATGGCTCGCACCGGGTCGCTGGTCGTCCTCGACGCCGACGCCGACTGGACGGTCTTCGGATTCACCGGACTCGCCGAGCAGTTCGCCGCCACGTGGCGGATCCTGGCCGAGCGCGTGATGCACCCGGGGCTTTCCGAGGCGGCCGTGACTCAGGCGCGCGGCAAACTTCTGACTGAGGCTCGGCGGCGCTATACCGAGCCGGACGCGCGGATCCACGTGATCGGAATGCAGGCGCTGTTTCGCGACCACTCCTACGCCCTGGATCCGAATGGCTCGCCGCAATCGCTTGTCGGAATCACGGTGGGCGATCTGCAGGCGTACGCCCGGGATCAGATGGTCACATCCCGCATGCTACTGGTGGTGGTCGGCAATGTCCCTCGCGCGCGGGTGGAGTCGCTGGTCACGGCGACGATCGGACAACTGCCCCATGGCGACTACCACTGGGCCCTACCGCCCGCCCCGCCTCAGCGCCAGGCGGGATGGCTTATCGAGAACCGGCAGCTTCCGACGACGTACCTGCTGGCCTATTTCACGGGTCCGCCACCGACGAGCCAGCGCTACTGGGCGTTTCGGGTCGCGACAGCGGTGCTCTCGTCCCGCTTGTACCAAGCCATTCGAGTGGAACGCGGCCTGTCGTACGCCGCGTACGCGCCCTACCACGACTGGGCGATCCCCGTGGGCGGCGCGTATGTGAGCACGCCGAAGCCGGATTCGGCGCTGACGGTCGTGGTGGACCAGATCAATCGCCTCATTCAGGAAGAGACGGACTACGCGAGACTCAGGCGGTTCATCGACGGCTTTAGCTTCGATTACCTCGCGGACAACTCGAGCGCCGAGCGCCAAGCGGACTTCCTGGCCCGCGCCGAGCTGTATCTCGGGGGGTACCGCCGAGGTGAAGACTTCATGCGCCAGCTCCACAGTGTGCAGCCCCACGACCTCTATGTCGCGGCGAGGGACTATTTCAATCGCGTCCAGTTCGCGTTCCTCGGCGACACGTCCCGGATGCATGGCCACTGGTAGGCGTTGTCGCGAGCGTAGTCCCAACGGAGAAGCGGCCCTCGAGAGCAGCGTATCACCTGGCGGGGCCTGGGACTGGTGACGCGAGCGGACGCGGTGCCGGGACGAGAGTTGGCCCCGGTGGATTCGAACCACCATACCCAGATCCAAAGTCTGGTGTCCTGCCGTTGGACGAGGGGCCAGTGATACGACCGCTAATCTAACCGAACCCCGCCGCATGGGCGGTTTACGGCACCAACTCCACTCCCTGCGTTTGCCCGTGCGCCGTCTCCACATCGTACGCCCGATTCTTCGCTCGGCCCCGCTCCACGACGCGCGTGGCCGTGCGGCCGGCGTCGTCAAACACGTCGTCGCACACGCGCCCGCGCAAGGCAGTGAGCGCGGCCGCGAGGTCGCGGGCGCTCTGCTCGGCGA
>DATBBW010000155.1:0-8098 GCA_036270795.1 Gemmatimonadales bacterium
CGGGACAGCACGCGACTCACCCCTGGCACCGGGCCAGGCGTGGGTTGGTCGCTACAAGTGGAGGCGGTAGTAGCCCTGCGCTTCCCAGTAGGCGAGTGACTCGTCGTGTGTCAGGCCTTGCGGCACCTTCCACCACGTATGGGCCGGATCTTGGAAGGGCGGGGTGACACGCGCGCGCTGCACCTCGACGGACGCGCGGCAATACGGGCAGCGATACGACGCTTCGTCCGGGCGCACCCACCACAGGTAGGGCGCCCCCGCGATCTCCCGCCATTCGGGACAGCCGTGCACGGTGGCCACGAGCATCAGCTCGGGCCCACCCACCTCTTGCTCGAACCCGCAGAACCGGCACAACCGGTACTGGCGCGTGCGTCCCTCGGCCTGCCGGGGTCCGTAGAAGCCCGTGCGGCCGCAGTGCGGGCACGGGCTGGGCGCCCCGCGTTGGCGGTACAGGGCGGCGATGCCGGCTTCCCAGGCGGCGAGCGTGTAGTCGGACATGGGTGGCAGCGCTCAAAGCTAGCGCCCCCAGGCCGCCATTTGGAGAGTGCGCCGCGGGGCGCCGCGCGCACGGTGGGGGCGGCGGCCCTCAGGCAGGACGAGTGTGCCGCGTCAGTGGCGCTCGCGCGGCGTGCGTTGCGGGGGAATCGGGAGGGTGATGGTGAAGGTCGTGCCCTGGCCCACGACCGACTCCACGGCGACCGTCCCACCGAACATGTCCTGCGTGATCTGCCGCACCACCGTCAGGCCGGTGCCCGAGCCCGAGCCGAATTCTTGCGTCGTGAAGCCAGGCTCGAAGATGCGCCCGAGATGCTCGGCCGTGATGCCGGCGCCTTGGTCCTGGACGGTGAGGTGCAGCGCCTCGCTCGCCTGCGCCAGCGTCACCACGACCGGCGTCTGGGTCCCGCGGGACGCGGCGACGGCGTTGCGGATCAAGTTGGTGAGCACTTGGTACAGGGCGTTGGGATCGCCCCGGAGGAACAGGGACCCCACGGCGACGACGCCCTGGAGCGCGATGCCGCGCTTGCGTGCCAGGGGCCGCTCCAGCGCCACGCACGAGCGCACGACCTGCGACGCGTCGAACCGCTCCGAACGTGCCAGCGTGCCGCGCGCGCGATCCTGCACCGAGCGCAGAAACGCGATCGCCTGCTCCATGCCGTCTTCCACGCCCGCCAGCTCCTCGAGCAGCGCGGTGCGAAACCCGGATCGCAGCGGCTCCGGGCTGCGCACCAGCTCGAGCGCGAGGCCGAGGCAGGCGAGCGCCGCCGTCAAGGGATTCGCCACTTCGTGGGCAATGACGGCGGGCTGCCGCACCAGCTCGACCAGGGCGTCGGGCTCGGCGAGGCGCGGGCGGGCGGTGGGCGGCGGCTGGTCCACAAGCCCGAGGCACAGCCCCGCCAGCTCGAGGCTGACGCGCTCCCGGCTCCGCCGCTCGACCCCGTCGGGCGGCGGCGCGGCGGGTTGCTTGCGCACCGGCGCGACGCACCACGCGCCAACGTCGTCCAGCCAGCACCCCACCCAGCGACTGCCCTGAATGATCGAGGCGCCCCAGTGGTGCAGGGTGGTGTCGAGGTTGAGCTGGGTGTCGCGCGCCTGGGCCGTCGTCGTGCTCGTCAGGATCGCCACGACGTCGGCGCGGGGGGAGACCTCCCACAGCGTGACGGTGCGGCCCTGCAGCGCGACGCTCGCCTGTCGCAGGACCTCGCGGCGGTGCACTTGCATCAGATCCGCAGCCGTATGGGTCTCCCTGAGGGGCAGCGCCGCGTGACGCATCGACGTGTGGTGCTCCGACGATCGGCCGGGGACTCCACCGCCTCGAATCTCGCCCCAATTGTATCTGGCCGTGAGGCTCCGTGCATAGGGTGTTTTTGCGGCACGGACGGGTGGGAATGCGGCACCGGCGACCGGGGCGTGGCGGTATCGCCCCGCCCACACCCCAGCAGCAGGGTCAGACGTCCGGGGACCCGTCCCCCGATCGGCCTGCGGCCCGGGCGCGTGGGCCGCGGCACCCCCGGGGACACGTGCCGACCCGTGACGTCGGCAGCCCTCGGCCACGCCCGATGCGGGCCCTATATTGTGCGCGGTGACCGCGGGCCTTCCGACCGACCTCCAGGCCGCACTGGCCGACCGCTACGAGCTGCGCCGCGTGCTCGGTCAGGGCGGCATGGCGAGCGTGTATCTGGCGCGCGACCGCAAACATCGGCGTGATGTAGCGATCAAGGTGCTGCTGCCCGGCCTCGCCGCGTCGCTCGGGGCCGAGCGGTTCCTCAAGGAAATCGAGATCGTCGCGCGGCTTACCCACCCCCATATCCTGGCGATGCACGATTCGGGCGAGGCGGGTGGCTTCCTTTATTACGTCATGCCCTACATCGAGGGCGGCTCGCTGCGCCAGCGGCTGGGCGGCGGGGGAGCGCTCGCGGGCCCGGAGGCGCTCGCGATCACCGTGCCGGTGGCGGATGCGCTCTCCTACGCGCACCGCATGGGCGTGCTCCACCGCGACGTCAAGCCCGAAAACATCCTCTTCTCGCAGGGCCACCCCATCGTGGCGGACTTTGGCATCGCGAAGGCCATCAGCACGGCAGGCGGCGCGAATCTCACCCGCACCGGCTTCCCGCTCGGGACCCCGGGCTATATGAGCCCCGAGCAGGCGGCCGGGCTCACCGATCTGGACGAGCGCACCGACGTGTACAGCCTGGCCGCCGTCGTGTACGAGATGGTGGTGGGGGAGACGCCCGGCCGCTGGCCCACGGAGGACGCGGTGCGTACTGGGCGGTTCCTCGACGTGGCGCCGCGCCACCGGGCCCGGCTCACCGCCGTGGGCGACGGCATGGAGGCGGCCTTGGTGCGGGGGCTCGCGGTGCGCCATGACCAGCGCACGGCGACCCCGGCGGTCTTGGTGGACGAGCTCCAGGGCACGGCGCCCCCTCAGCGGCGGCGCTACAGCGCCCCGGAAGTGCAGGCGATCGTGAAACGGGCGTCCGAGTTGGAGGCCACGACGCCCACGACGGGCGGGGCGATGACGCTCGGGGGCGTGGAGGATCTCGCCGCCGAGGTGGGCATCGCGCCCGACGTGGTGCGCCGCGCGGCGCAAGCGGTCGCGCCACCCGGCACCGCGGTGGACCAGGTCGTGCCGCTCGAGCCGCAGCGTCCCAACCGCTGGATCGGGGGGCCGACCCGGCTGATCATCGAGCGCGTGGTGGACGGCGAGGTGCCCGAGACCGAGTTCCAGGCGCTCGCCGACGAGATCCGCCATGTGCTCCGCAACCCGGGGCAGCTGAGCCAGTTTGGCCGCTCGTTCTCGTGGACCGCCGCGCGGCGGGGCTCGTCGCTCCGCGACCTGGAGGTGGTCGTGTCGGTGCGGGCCGGGCGCACGCGCATCACGATCACGGAGAATCTGGGGCCGCTGATCGGCGCCGTGTTCGGCGGGATCGGCGGCGGCGTGGGCGGCGGGGCGTTGGGCCCGATCATTGGGATCGGCGTGGGCGCCCTGCACCTCGTGGGCGCGGGGGTTGTGGCGGCCATCGGCGTGTGGCTCAGCGCCACGTTCGTGGGAGCCCGGACCGTGTATTACACCATCACCCGGCGACGCACGCGGGAGCTCACGGCGCTGGCGGCTCGGCTCGGGGCGCTCGCCCGCGAGCTGGCCCGCGCTCGACCCGCGCTGCGCCGTCCCGTGCCGTCCCCCGACGCGTGACCGCGCCACACTGCGCAGGCGCGCCGGCGCCAACCCCCGTCACTGACCGGCGCACGCCGCGAACAGCCACGCGGGCGTCGCGGGTCGTCCTTCACGCGTGAGGCCCCTGCCATGATCCTGCGTCCCTGGGCGCTCTCGGTGGCCCTGCTCGCCACGCTCGCCGGTTGCGGCGCTGCCGGTGAGAACCGCGTACAGAAACCCGCTCGCTTGCACGCCACGCCGGTCACGGCGGACCTCGTCGCCACGCGGGGCGAGACGCAAGACGAGTACTTCCTGCGTCAGGCGATGCTCGTCAACCAGTGGGTCAAGCAGAGCGGCGGCGGCAGCGCGGGTGTCTCGCTGCTCGACGCGGTGCACGAGGCGCGGGACCAGACGGGGAAGCAGACGCGCTGGTCCCAGGACGACCTGGAACTCGCGCTCCGGGGCTGGCTCAAGAGCGCGCAAGGCAGGGACTCGGTGCGCCTGGCCGCCGCGTATCTGGCCGCCGACCGCGTGCTGGCGCTCGCCTGGCGGCCGTTCCACATGACCGACCCCGACCCCGCCGTCCGCGCCAGGCTCAAGACCTTGGGGGCTGAGGTGTCGGGCGCGTCCGGCGAGATGACCTACGAGGGGACCTGGCTGCAGACCGCGCAACGACTCAACCCCATGGGGCCGATCGGACAGCGCGCGGCGCTCATCGCGTTGGAGGCGGACTGCGCCGGGGGGGACTCGCCCGACGCGTACCATTCGATCATCGGACGGTTGGAAACGCTGGTCGCGAGTCCCGCCGACTCGGAAGTGAAGTTCACGGCGGAGGTGCTCGAGGCCGACGCCTACCGCGATATCGTCGCGTTAGGGCGCGGCTTCGGGAAGGGCAACGCGGATTCGACCAAGTTCCTGCCCGAGGCCGACTCATCGAAGACGAAGGCCATCATCTTGTACGAGGCCGCCGTGGCGGTCGACAGCACGTCGCGGCTCAGCCGCGGCGCAGCGCTGGCGCACGACCGGCTGGCGACCGCCCAGCCGCTCGACCACGTGCGGTTCTTCTGCTTCGGGGACTAGCATGACGCACCCGGCCGCTCGCGCGGGCGGCCGCGGCGCGTCCCCCAATCCATGACCCTGCTGCTCCTCAGGATCGCCCACGCTGCGCCGCTGGTCGGGCTCGCCGGCCTCGCGCTGCTCGTCAATCTCTACCTCTTCAGCTTCTATCGGGTCACCGCGGCGGGGCGTCGCTGGCTCGCGCCCAGCCCCGCAACCGACCGCTGGGCGTTCGCGCCGGCGGACCTTGGGGGCTTTTCGCTCGGACACTTGGCGCTCGTGAGCGTCGTCGGCATGTTCCTCGAGCTGTTAATGATCCGCTGGATCGCGTCCGAGATCCGCATCTTCGCCTACTTCAAGAACTTCGTCCTCATCGCCTGCTTCCTCGGGTTCGGGCTCGGCTGCTACCTGTGCCGGCGCCGTGTCAACCTGCTCGCGTTCCTCGTGCCGCTCGGGGCGCTCGTCCAGCTCGTCCAACTGCCGTGGTTCGACTTGCGCGAGCTCATCATCCGGCTCGCGAGTCAGATCGGCACGATCTCCGAAGTCCAGGTCTGGGGGGTGCCGTCGCTGCCGCTTACCTGGTCGTCGGTCGGCAGTCTCGCGCTCGCGGTCGCGGTGATCGTGCCGATCTTCGCGCTGATCGCGTTCGTGTTCATGCCGATCGGCCAACTGGTCGGCTGGTACCTCGAGCACGCCCCCCGGGGGATCGCCGGCTATTCGATCAACGTGCTCGGGAGTCTCGCCGGCATCCTGCTCTACACCCTGTTGTGCTTTCTCTATCAGCCGCCCCCGGTGTGGCTGGCGCTGGCCGGGGTGATGTTCGGCGCGCTCGTGTGGCGGCTCGCGCGGCTGCGCTGGATGGCGCTCGGGGTGTTTGCGGGATGCGCGCTGCTCGCGTCGGTGAATCCCGGCGTGGGCACCGTGTACTGGTCGCCTTACCAGAAGCTCACCTTCATTCCGCTGGTGGTCGACGGCGAGGTCGTGCGCTACTCGGTGAACACGAACGACACCTGGTATCAGCACATCCTCAATCTCACGCCGCAGTTCGTCGCCGCACACCCGCGCATCTACCCCCCGGTGCCGCTGGTCGAGCACCCCTACAACCTGCCGTACCATTTTTATCCCGCGCCGCCCGCGGTGCTGGTGCTGGGCGCGGGAACGGGCAACGACGTGGCCGCGGCGTTGCGCAACGGGGCCGGGCGCGTCGTCGCGGTGGAAATCGACCCGGTCATCCTACAGCTGGGCCGCCAGTTCCACTTCGAGCACCCGTACCAGTCGCCCCGGGTCCAGACGGTGCTCGACGACGCCCGGAGTTACGTCCAGAACAGCCCCGACCGGTTCGACCTGATTGTGTTCTCGCTCCTCGATTCCCACACCACGAGCTCGCACTTCACCAACATCCGCATCGACAACTACGTCTACACGCGCGAGGCGCTCGAGGCGGCGCGGCGGCTGCTCGCTCCCGACGGCGTCTTCGTCATCAAGTTCCAGGTCGACGTGCCGTGGATCGCCGGCCGGCTCCACGACCTGGTCGAGACGGTGTTCGGCACCGCCCCGCTCGAGCTGCAGTCGGACTATCCCACCACGGCCGCGGGGCGGTTCTTCATCGTCGGGTCGCGCGAGCGCATGGCGGCCGCCGTGGCCGATCCCCGGTGGGCGGCGTACGTGCGCGAGCACGGGCACGTCCTCACGGAGCGCGCCACAATCACGACGGACGACTGGCCGTACTTCTACCAACATGAGCCGGGGTTGCCGGCGACAGTGATCGCGATCTCGCTCGTCCTGGTGTTGGTGTGCTGGTTTTTGATGCGGAGCACCGGCACGACGGGGCGCTCGATCCATTGGCACTTCTTCTTCCTGGGCGCGGGGTTCCTGCTGCTCGAGGCGCAGATCGTCAGCAAGATGGCGCTCTTGTTCGGCACCACCTGGGTGGTGAATGCGATCGTCATCAGCGGTCTCTTGCTCTTGATCGTGGCCGCGAATCTCGTGGTGGAATGGCGACCCCAGGTACCCGTGCGCTGGGCCTACGGCGGGATTCTCGCCGCGATCGCCCTGTCGTTCGCGATCCCGCTGGAGCGGCTGCTGTTGCCGTCGCTGTGGCTCAAGGCTCTGGTCGCGACCGCCGTGCTCTGCCTGCCGGTGTTCTTTGCGGGGATCGTGTTCATCCGCAGCTTCGCCCGCCAGGGCTTTCAGGGCGAGGCGCTCGGATCCAACCTCTTGGGGGCGCTGGTCGGCGGATTGCTGGAGTCGCTCTCGCTCTGGACCGGGATCCGGTCGCTGCTCGTCATCGCCGCGGGATTGTATCTCGCCTCGTGGGTGGCGCTGCGGGTGGAGGCCCCGCTGCCCCAGCGCGCTGCGGGTGAGGGGGTGGGGGGCGCGGGCGGCGTGGGCGGCGTTGCGGACGCCGCGGCAGCCCCCATCTAACGACGAAGGGGCCTAGGGCGGGGCGGGTGCGCCGAGGTGGCGCGCGCGGGCCGCTGGCTGCCCAGATGTGACGATACAACCTGCGCGGCCCTATGCAGCCTCAGGTCCCCCGGACCCGCCCGACCGCCTCGACTCCCCCGCGCCCGGCGCATTCAGCTCGTCCGCGAGATCGGGGTACAGCCGCCGTACGCAGTCGGGACAGAGGCCGTGGCTGAAATCGGCGTCCGAGTGGTCGCGGATATAGATCTCGATCTGGCTCCAATACCCCTGGTCGTCGCGAATCTTCTTGCAGGACGCGCAAATCGGCAGCAGCCCGCTGAGGGTCTTGATATTGGCGAGCGTCTCCCCGAGCTCAGCCGCGGTGCTCAAGTGTTCGACTAACGCCCGATGCGCCTCCCCGTTGATCCGCACCATGAACAGCGCGAACCAAGCGATGAGCGCGACGGCGACGAGGTAGAGCCGGTCGGGGCCCGCCACGAGCATCCCAACCGCCTGCGGGACGAGGATGCAGAGCGCGTACAACCGGAACCCGATCGGGTCGGCGACCAGGGTGGTCGCCGCGCCGGCGACGAACGTCCCAAACACTGCCAGCACGAGCAGCCCCTCCCCGGTGGGCATGGCCCGGAGCGCCGCGGCGGCTCCCACCCCCCAAGCGAGCCCGTGGAGCGCCATCGCCAGGCGCATCACGAGGCGCATGCGCTCAAACGGCGGCTGGCGGCGCAGGCCCCAGCGCGTCACCGCGACGCGCGCCAGCACGCCGAGCACCACGGCGACGGCCCAGGCGCCGAGCAGCAGTGGCGGGACCACGCCCCGCAGCAACAGCACAATGGCGGCCAGCGCCACGAGGTGGGCGACCTGGGCGCTTGGCTGGAAGGCGAGCAGGCGCGTCGCGAGTCCGCGGCGCACTTGCACCTCGACCAGGGCCTGCACCTTGGGTTCGGTCACGTGCGGGGTCACAGGGTGGGC
>DATBBW010000156.1:0-1705 GCA_036270795.1 Gemmatimonadales bacterium
GCTGGTCCTCGTCCTGCTGAGCCTTCTGGCTCAGGAGGAGGTCAGCGGCGCGCGCGCACGGGTGACATGAAGAGCTAGCAAGTAGCGTAGGACGCCAGAGCGACGCCGCGGACCCCCCAAGGTTCGCGGCTTTTTTGTCACCATCGAGGAAGGGAGCTCGGGGCACCATGGGGCAAGAGGTCATCATCTTCGACACGACCCTGCGCGACGGCGAGCAGGCGCCGGGCAACTCGATGACGGCGGACGACAAGCTGCGCCTCGCGCAGCAGCTGGACACGCTGGGCGTGGACGTGATCGAAGCGGGCTTCCCCAGTGCCTCGGAAGGGGACCGCCGCGGCGTGCGGGTCATCGCCGAAGGGGTGCGCCGTCCCGTGATCGCCGCCCTTGCCCGCTGTCACGAGCGGGACATCGACCTGGCGGGCGAGGCGGTGCGGCCCGCGGCGCGGCCCCGCGTACACGTGTTCATCGCCACGTCCGACCTGCACCTCGAGTGCAAGCTGCGCCTCAGTCGCGACCAGTGTCTCGAGCGCGTCCGCGAGGCGGTGCTTCGCGCCCGCCGCTATACGGACGATGTGGAGTTCTCCGCGGAGGACGCCACCCGCACGGACCTCGAGTTCCTGTGCCGCGTCGTCGAGGCGGCGATCGCGGCCGGGGCCACCACGATCAACCTGCCGGATACGGTGGGGTACGCGCTGCCGGTTGAGTACGGGGCGCTGTTCCGTTCCGTCCGAGAGCGCGTGCCCGGCGCCGATCGGGTGGTCTTGAGCGCCCACTGTCACGATGACCTCGGGCTCGCGGTGGCGAACTCGCTAGCGGCGATCGCCGCCGGGGCGGGACAGGTTGAATGCACCATCAACGGCATCGGCGAGCGTGCCGGGAACGCGGCGCTCGAGGAGATCGTGGTCGCCGGACGGGTCCGGCCCCACGCGGTCGCGTTCCAATGCGGCGTGAAACCCCAGGAGCTGTACCGAACGAGCCAGCTGCTCTCGCACCTGATCGGGGTGTTTCCGCAGCCCAACAAGGCGGTGGTCGGGCGGAACGCGTTCGCCCACGAAGCGGGCATCCACCAGCACGGCGTGCTGCAGAACGGCCTCACCTACGAGATCATCCGCCCCGAGGAGGTCGGCGTCGCGCGGTCCAATCTCGTCCTGGGCAAGCATTCGGGCCGCCATGCCCTGGAGCGGCGCTACCGAGAGCTCGGCTACGACCTGGACGAAGCCGCACTGGGGGCGCTGTACGATGCGTTCAGCGCCCTGGCCGACAAGAAGCGCGAGATCCTCGACGAGGATCTGTTGGCGCTGTTGCACGACAAGTTCCATGACGCCCCGGAGGCCTACCGGCTCACCCATCTCGAGGTGACGTGCGGCACGGTGGCCGCCACCGCCCAGGTGCGCCTGGCGGGCCCCGGCGGCGAGCGCGCCGCCTCGGCCCCGGGGAACGGGCCCATTGCCGCGACGTTCGCGGCCATCGCGAAGGTGGTCGAACGGCAAGTGGACGTGCTGAACCTCACGGTGCAGTCGGTCACTCCGGGGCGCGATAGCCTGGGGCAGGTGCTCGTGCAAGCCCGCATCGACGGCAAGTCCCTCTCTGGGCACGGCGCCTCGACCGATATCGTCGAGGCGAGCGCCCGCGCGCTCGTACACGCCCTCAACAAGGTGCGGCACGCGGACGCGTTGGAGGATCAAGCGCTCAATGCTAGCTACTT
>DATBBW010000157.1:0-2363 GCA_036270795.1 Gemmatimonadales bacterium
ACCGGCCGAACCGGTCAACGATGGACGGACTGGACCGGTCAACGGTGGGCAGGCCGGACCGAAACGACCGGCCCGGGATCCGTCCCGAGTCGGCACCCCAGCCGGCCGAGCGGCGGGATGGGCGCGGTAGCGACCCTCGCGTGGCCACGCCGGCACGCCAAAGCGGCGGACGCTCGGTCGCTCGGCCCGCGCCGTCCGGCGGTGGAAACTCGCGCCCCAGCTATTCTGGCGGGGGGCGGAGCTCCGGTGGCGGCGCTCGCAGCTCGGGCGGCGGCGGCCGCAGCTTCTCCGGTGGTGGTGGGGGCGGGGGCGGGCGGGGAGGTCGCGGGCACTAACCGCGATTCCGCTTCATCGGAGTGAGAGGGGCGCACACGCTGCGTCCCTCTCGTTTTAGGTGCACATTCCCGCGCCATATGGCCGACCTGAAACGCTCGCTCCGCCTCCGCGATGGGCTGGCGATGGTCGTGGGGATCACGATCGGCTCCGGCATCTTCCGCACCCCCGGTCTCGTCGCCGCGCGACTGGGCCGGCCGGGCCTCACGTTCGTGGCGTGGGTGCTCGGCGCCGTCGTGGCAGTGCTCGGGGCCCTGTGCTTCGCGGAGCTCACCACGCGCTATCCGCGGGCGGGCGGCAAGTATGTGTACGCGCGCGCCGCGTTCGGGCCACGGGCGGGGTTCATCGTGGGGTGGGTGGAAGGGCTCGGCATCAACGGTCCCGCGATCGCCGCGATCGGCGTGGCCGCGGCCGAGTTCCTGGTGCGGCTGACGGGCTGGCCGCACAGCTTCACCCGGCTCGTCGGGGTCGGGCTCGTGGCCCTGTTCACCGCGATCAACGTCGCCGGCGTCGCCTCGGGGCGCTGGGTACAGAACGTCGTCACGACCGCGAAGGTGGTGGCGCTCGGCGGTGTGGTGGTGATCGCGTTCGCGCTGGGGACGGGCGCGGGGTGGCACACGCCCCTGGGCCCGGCGCCGCACGGCTGGGCCCTGTGGGCCGCCCTCGCGGTCGCGGCGCAGTCGGTGCTGTGGACCTACTACGGGTACCCCGACTTGGCGAAGATCGCCGAGGAGGTCGTCGACCCGAGCCGGACCCTGCCGCGCATCTTCCTCGGCGGCATCGCGATCGCAGCTGCGCTGTACCTCCTCTTGAATGCCGCGTTTCTCCAGGTACTCCCGTTCCCCACCATCGCCACCTCGAACTTGGTCGCCGCCGACGTCGCCGAGGCAATCCTCGGCAATAAGGGCGGCGTGGCGGTCGCGGGGCTCGCCCTGCTCGTGGTGCTGGCGTCGCTCAACGGCAATGTGTTCGTGACGCCCCGCGTGCTGTTCGGCCTGGCGCGCGATGGGCTGGCCCCGGCCGAGCTGGCGCGCGTCAACGCCGGCGGGTCGCCCTGGATCGCCATGGTCCTGGTGGGCGCCGTGGCGACGGCGCTCGCGGGCACTGGGGCCTTCGAGCGGCTGCTCGGCCTCGCGATCATCACGATCCTGCTGATCGACGGCGTCGCGGTGGTGGCGCTGTTCCGGCTGCGCGCCCGCGAGCCGCGGGCGCCGTTCAGCGTGCCCGGGTACCCCGTCGTCCCGCTCCTCTTTCTCGCCGTGTACGGTGCGGTGCTCGTCGGCGCGATGATGGCCCAACCGGCCCTCGTGGCCACGGCGTTGCTCGTGCTCGGGGCGACCTACGTCCTCAGTTGGCTCGTGGTCCGCCCGGCCGCGGGAGCTCTACCGACCACCTGACGATGGGCGGAACGCTGGACCAGTGGCTGCTCCTGGGCGGCGCCGCGCTCGCCGCGAGCACCCTCGCCGCCGTCACGGGGTTCGGCGGGGCGGCGCTGCTCCTCCCCGCGCTCGTGGTGGTATTCGGCGTCCGGGACGCTATCCCGGTCCTCACCGTGGCGCAGCTCATCGGGAACGGCAGTCGGGTGTGGTTCAACCGGCGCGAGGTCGCCGTCCCCGTGGTCGCGTGGTTCGCGCTGGGCGCCGTGCCGCTCGCCCTGCTCGGCGGGGTGCTGTTCGCCACCGCCCCGCTCGGCGCGCTGAAGCGGCTCGTGGGCGGGTTCCTGCTCGTCATGGTCGTGTGGCGACACCTCCCCCACGTGCCGACCTGGCGGCCCGGCGTGCGCGCCTTCGCCGCGATCGGCGCGGTGTTCAGCTTCCTCTCGGCCTTCGTCGGGAGCGTGGGTCCGATGATGGCACCGCTCTTCCTCGCACACGGCTTGGTGAAAGGCGCCTACATCGGCACCGAGGCGCTGGCCACCGTCGTGATGCACGTCGTCAAACTCGGCGCCTACCAGGGGACCAAGATCCTCACCCTGCGGTCGGTCGCCGCGGGTCTCGCGCTCGGGCCGATCATGATCGTGGGATCCTACG
>DATBBW010000158.1:0-5129 GCA_036270795.1 Gemmatimonadales bacterium
TCGACCGTCACCATCGTGCCGTACAACTCGCCCGAGAAATCAAACAGATGGATCTCGAGGCCGCGCTCGTGCACGCCAAAGGTGGGGCGTGGCCCCTGGTTCATCATGCCGCCGTAGCGCGCCGCGGCGCCAGGCCACGTCACCCGCACCGCGTATACCCCGTCCGGGGGCAGCAGCTTCCGCGGGTCGAGCGACGCCAGGTTCAGCGTCGGGGTCCCGATCGTGCGGCCCCGCCCCGCCCCGCGCTCGACCACGCCGCGCACGCTGTAGCACCGGCCGAGCCAGCGTTCCGCCGCGGCGAGATCGCCATGGGCCACCGCGGTGCGGACCAGCGACGACGAGATCGCCTGGCCCGCGTCGGTCACCGCCGCCACGACGTCCACCGCGAACCCGTCTTCGCGGGCTAACCGGCGAACCAGCTCCACATCGCCCGAGCGACCGCGGCCGAACCCATGGTCGTAGCCCAGCACGAGCTCCTCCACGGCGAAGCGGGCCCGCAGCACCGACCGCACGAACTCCTCCGGCCCGAGGCGCGCCAGCGCCGGCGTAAACGGCACGATCTCGACCCGCTCGACGCCGAGCGCCTCCGCGGCGGCGCGCTTCTCGTCGGACAGCGTCAGGAGCCGCGGCGCCGCGCTTGGATTCACTACTTCGAGCGGGTGCGGCTCGAACGTGACGAGCAGGCTCGGCAGCCTGCGCGCACGCGCGCGCCGCACGACCTCGGCGAGCACCGCCTGGTGCCCGCGGTGCAGGCCGTCGAACGTCCCGACGGTCGCGACCGTGCCCATCACTCGTCCACCACCACCACGCGCGGCTTCAGCATGCCGGCGACCGGCTCGGCCACGGCGACGAGGGCCCCGCCCGCGAACAGGGCCACCTTGCCGTCCCGCCCCGCCAGTGCGGCACCCGCCGGCACCGGCCGCCCGTGCAGCACCGCCGCGCGTTCCCCCTCGTCCAGGTCGCGCCGCGGCAGGTCGGCCACGAGCGTCGCGGCATCGCGCAGCGCGCCGGGCGTCACGGCCTCGGGGGCCACCGCCTCCGCCAAGCCGAACGGCCCGACCCGGGTGCGCGTCAGCGCGGCGAGATGCCCGCCGCACCCGAGCGCCTCCCCGACGTCGCGCGCCAGGCTCCGCAGGTAGGTGCCGCTGCTCACCGTCGCGCGAAACTGGACGGTGGGCAAGTCCAACCCCACGAGCTCCAGTTCCTCGACCTCCACCGGGCGCGGCGCCAGGGCGACCGCCTCGCCGCGGCGGGCGCGGCGGTAGGCCCGCTCACCCGCGACCTTCACGGCGGAGAAGGCCGGGGGCCGTTGGGCGTAGCCGCCGCGGAAGCGCGCCAGCGCCTCGGTCACCGAGGCGTCGTCCAGCGCGCGCCACGTTTCCGACCCGCCGACCGGCGCCCCTGTCGCGTCGTCCGTCGTCGTGGTCGTGCCCAGCCGGATGACGCCCTCGTACGCCTTGGTCCAGCGCGCGGCGCAACTCGCCAGGCGGGTCGCCCGTCCCACGAGCACCACGAGCAGGCCGGCGGCAAACGGGTCGAGCGTGCCCAGGTGCCCCACCCGCGTCGTGGCCAGCGAGCGCCGCACCTGGTCGACCACGTCGTGCGACGTGGGCCCGAGCGGCCCGCCCGGCTTGGCCACGAGCGCGAGACCGGAGATCAGCCCTCGTCCTCCTTGAGCTTGCGGAGCACCTGGTCGATGCGTTGCGCGTGGTCGAGTCCGCGATCGAGCTCGAAGCGCAGCTCGGGGGTCACACGCAGCGACAGATCCCGGCCGAGCTGGCTCCGCAGGAAGCGCGCGGCGCTCGCGAGTCCCTCCAACGACTTAGCCTTGTCCTCTTCACTCCCCATGACGCTGACCCGCACGCGGGCGTGCTCCAGGTCGGGGGAGACCTCGACCGCGGTGACCGTGACGAACCCGATGCGCGGGTCGCGCACCTTGTCGGTGAGGAACGCCGCCACCGTCTGGCGGATCTCCTCGCCCACGCGCTCGGGGCGGTGGCTCGGTCGGCGCATCGTTACAGGAAGCTCGTGCTCGTGTCCACGATCCGGGCGCCGTCGGCGCCGTCGACCAGCCGGTCGGCCGCCCGCAGCACCTCCTCCGCATGCCCGCGGTCGGTCGACACGACGCACACCGTCAGCTCGGCGCGCTGCCACAGGTCGTGGTAGGCCGTCTCCGCCGCCGAGACGTTGAAGCGGTTGTGGAGCCGGTCCTTGAGGCTCTTCAGCACGTGGCGCTTATCCTTGAGCGACTGGGACGCGACGAGGTGCAGCTCCCAGGTCATCACGCCGACGACCACGGCTCACCCGCCCTTGGCCGCGCTCCCGACGTCGAGCGAGCGCGCCACCTCTTCGATGCGGTAGGCCTCGATCAGGTCGCCGACCTTGACGTCGTTGAAGTTCTCCACCCCGATGCCGCACTCGAAGCCCTCGCGTACCTCGCGCACATCGTCTTTGAAGCGCTTGAGCGAGGCGATCGTGCCTTCATACACTTCGACGCCGTCGCGGATCACGCGCACCCGCGCGGTGCGGGGGATCACGCCGGACCGGACGAAGCACCCGCCGATGGTGCCGACCTTGGCGATCTTGAACGTCTGGCGCACTTCCGCTTCGCCCAGCACCACTTCCTTCTTCTCGGGCGCGAGCAGGCCTTCCATGGCGGCCCGCACCTCTTCCACCGCCTCGTAGATGATGCGGTAGGTGCGGATCTCCACCTTTTCCCGCTCCGCCGAGGCGCGCGCGTTCGAGTCGGGTCGCACGTGGAAGCCGATGATGATGGCGTTCGACGCCTTGGCGAGCAGCACGTCCGAATCGGTGATCGCGCCTACGCCGCGGTGCACGATTTCGACCTTGACCTCGGGGGTCGAGAGCTGGCTCAACGCGTCGGCGAGCGCCTCGGCCGGGCCCCCCTGGTCGGCCTTGATGATGATCGTGAGCGCCGCCGCGCCGCCCGCGGCGCGCTCGGCCATGAAGTCCTCGAGCGTCTTCACGCGGCCGGTGCGGCGGTGCTGCGCCTCGCGCTCCAGCCGCTGGCGCTTCTGCGCGATGTCGCGCGCCGCGGCCGGGTCCGCCATCACCGTGAAGGTATCCCCCGCCTCCGGCACCCCTTCGAAGCCGAGCACCTGGACCGGGGTCGAGGGCCCCGCGTCGGTCACCGTCTGGCCGCGCTCGTCGTACAAGGCGCGCACCCGGCCGTAGTACTGGCCCGAGATGAAGTCGTCGCCCACGCGCAGCGTGCCGTTCTGCACCAGCACGGTGGCGAGCGGCCCTTTGCCCGGGTCGAGCGTGGCCTCGAGCACGGTGCCGAGGGCGCGCCGGTCGGGGTTGGCCTTCAAGTCGAGCAGCTCCGCCTGCAGCAGGATTTGGTCGAGCAGCTCCTGGACGTTCTTGCCGGTCTTGGCGGAGATGGCCGTCGCGAGCGTCGTGCCGCCGAACTCCTCGAGCACCACGCCGTGCGCCAACAGGTCCTGCTTCACCTTCTGCACGTTGGCGGTGGGCAGGTCGGTCTTGTTGATCGCCACCACGAGCGGGACGCCGGCGTTCTTGGCGTGCGAGATGGCCTCGATCGTCTGCGGCATGATGGCGTCGTCGGCGGCGACGACGAGCACGACGATGTCGGTCACCTGGGCGCCGCGGGCGCGCATGGCCGTGAAGGCCTCGTGGCCCGGGGTGTCGAGGAACGTGATGGACCGCCCCTCTTTGAGCTGCACCTGGTAGGCGCCGATGTGCTGCGTGATGCCGCCGGCTTCTCCCGCCACGACATTGGTCTTGCGCACGTAATCGAGCAGCGATGTCTTGCCGTGGTCGACGTGGCCCATCACGGTCACGACGGGCGGGCGAGGCTTCAGGTCGCCCACCGCCTCTTTCGCCTGCTCCGGTTCGGCGAGGGCGTACTCCTCTTCGCGCATCGCCTGGAACCCAAACGCCGACGCGATCAGCTCGATCATGTCGAAATCGAGCCGCTGGTTGATCGTGACCATCTGCCCGAGCTCTTTGAAGGCGAAGGAGACAATCTCCTTCGCGGGCACCTTGAGGATGTTGGCGAGCTCGGAGACCGTGATGAACTCGGTCACCCGCACCAGCGTCTTCTCGCGCTCCTTCTCGTCGCGCCGCTTCTGCTCCTCCAAGTCCCGGAAGCTCGGGCCCTCCTCGCGGCGGTGCGCCCCCTTGCGGGCCACCGGGCCTTTGAGGGAGGCGAGCGTGCGGGAGATGTTCTGGGCCACCGCTTCCTGGTCGACGAGCGACTTCTTGCCCTTCTTGCGCTTCTTCCCCTTCTCGCGCCGGCGCTCCTCGAGCGGCGCCGTGCCCGGGGCGGCCGACGCGACCGGCCGGGGCGGTACGGGGCCGCCGGGCGTCGCGCTCGCCACGGGCTTGGGCCGGACCGGCATCGGGATCACAGACCGAGGCGGCAGGTAGGTCCCGGGCGGCGCCGCCGCCGCGGTGGGCGGCACGGCGAACGGGCTGCTCGCCTGGGGAGCGGCGGTGTGGGACTCCGCCCCCACCTCCTCCGCCACCGGCAGTTCCTTGAACAGGGCGGCGGCGCGCTCTTCGAGCGACGGCTTCTCGTCCTCGAGCGTCTTCGCGGCCGCGAGCGCCTCACGCGCCTTAAGCTCGCGTTCCGCCTCGATGGCGGCTTCCGCCTGCGCTTCGGCTTCGACCGCCGCCATCTCGGCGGCGGTGCGGCGGCGGCGCTTGGGGCGGGTATCGGCGGCCGCCGCGACGGGCTCGGGGGGCGGGGCTACCGCGGCGGCGCGGCGGCGCTTGGGCGGCGCGGGGGCGTCCTTGAGCTTGCGCTTCTCGCGTTCCCAGCGGGCGCGCATCAGGGCCACCTGCTCCGGCTTGAGCGGCGACAGATGACTGCGGACGAAGATGTCCTGCTCCTTGAGCATGCCGATCAACTGCTCCGAGGAGATCCCAAATTCAGCCGCCAGATCGTGAATCCGCGAAGTCGTCACTCACCCCTCCGAGAACCCAACCAAGCCGCGGGCCAGCCCCGCGTCTTCCACCCCGACCGCCTGGAGCGGCGGTCGGCCCAACCCGGCGCCGAGCTCGAGCGCCCGGGGCCCCTGCACGATCGGCACCCCGCGGGCCCGCGCGAGCCGCTCCACCTTGTCGCGGGTGCGGGGGCTCGC
>DATBBW010000159.1:0-23388 GCA_036270795.1 Gemmatimonadales bacterium
GGTAGGACGGCACGTCCAGGGTGTGGCTGTTCACCTGGATGTGGCGGTGCCGCACGAGCTGGCGCGCCTGCTTGCGCGAGGTCGCGAAGCCCATGCGGTAGACGAGATTGTCGAGCCGGCTCTCGAGTGCGACGAGCAGGGCCTCACCCGTGACGCCCGGCTCCTTGAGCACGCGGTCGAAGATGTTGCGGAACTGGCGCTCGGACAGCCCGTAGATGCGCTTCACCTTCTGCTTCTCGCGCAACTGGCGCGCGTAGTCGGATGCCTTGCGGCGCCGCCCGGTGGACTGGCCGTGTTGGCCGGGCGGGTAGGCGCGGCGCTCCACGGCGCACTTCTCCGTGAGGCAGCGCGTCCCCTTAAGGAACAGCTTGGTCCCTTCGCGGCGGCACAGCTTGCAGGCCGGACCGGTGTAGCGGGCCATGGCGTTACACCCGCCGCTTCTTGGGGGGCCGGCAGCCGTTGTGCGGGATCGGCGTCACGTCGCGGATCGAGCGGATCTGCAGGCCGGCGGTGGCGAGGGCTTGGATCGCCGACTCGCGGCCGGAGCCCGGACCTTGGACGCGCACGTGCACCCGGCGCATACCGAGGTTCAGGGCCTCGCGCGCCGCCTGCTCCGCGGCCACGGTGGCCGCGAACGGCGTCGACTTTTTCGAGCCCTGGAACCCGGCCTTGCCCGACGACCCCCAGGTGATGGTGTGCCCCTGCATGTCGGTGATCGTGATGAGCGTGTTGTTGAAGGTCGCGGTGATGTGGGCGATGCCCTCGGCCTCGACCACTTTCTTGATGCGCTTCGCGCTCGGTGCTTTCGCCGGAGTCGCTGAAGCCGCTGGAGCTGCTGGAGCTGGTGGTGCCGCTGGAGCGGCCGGAGCCTGGGCCATTTACTTTTTCAAGAGGGGCTTCTTCTTGCCCGCGATCGCGCGCCGCGGCCCCTTCTTGGTGCGGGCGTTGGTGTGGGTGCGCTGGCCGCGCACCGGCAGACCCTTGCGGTGGCGCGTCCCGCGATAGGTCCCGATGTCCATGAGGCGTTTGATGTTCATCGCTACTTCGGTGCGCAGCGCGCCCTCGACCTTGTAGTCGCGCTCGATCACCTGGCGCAACCGGGCCACCTCGGCGTCGCGCAGGTCGCGCACGCGCGCGTCCGGACTGATCCCCGTTTCCGCCAGGATCTTGCGCGAGTTGCTCGGGCCGATGCCGTAGATGTACGGGAGAGCGTATTGGATTTTTTTGTCGCGCGGCAGGTCAACACCCGCAATGCGTGCCATGCCTTACCCCTGCCGCTGCTTGTGCTTGGCGCTGCGCTTACAGATGACGCGGATCACGCCACGCCGCTTGATGACGCGGCAGTGCTCGCAGATCGGTTTGACGCTGGTTCTGACCTTCACGCTCGTCGCCCCCGAAAAAATTTCCAATTCAGTCTTGAACTATAGACGGGGTCGTAAGTTACCGCAAGGGGCGGGATTACGACGGTCGAGGGTCCGTCTGCGATACCGCTCCCGCCCATGATCGGCCTCCCGCTCCGCCAGCCACTTCACGCGGCCGGACCGGCAAAGAGAATGAGATTGCCATCGGGATCCGGTACGATGAAGGTGGTGGCGCCCCAAGGTTCCTGCTTCAAGGGTTGATGAAAGCGCACGCCGGCGGTCTGGTAACTCAAAAAGAGCTGTCTGATCTCATCTGTGGTACGGACGGTGAGCGCAGCGGAAAGCAGCTGCGCACGCTCCCGAATATCGCCAACGAACACGGGCTCGCCGACCACCCGCAACGCCAGCCGCGCCTGGTCGCGGGTGACCTGCCCATAGAATGGCGGATCGCCATAGACGAAGTCCACCGTGAAGCCGAGCTTCTCGGCATAGAAATCGCACGACGCTGTGATGTCGGCAACGAACAAAATCGCGGCGGTTGAACTGAGCATCGGGCGTGCGACAGCGTGTCCGGCTTCAGGGGTCATGGCATGGGCTCCTGAGTTGAGCGGTGACCCACCACTCTGTGATCGGCAACGGTTCGGACCATAACCGATGAGGACGTCAGCGAGATCCAGGACGGCCCTCCCGAGTCCGTCCCGTGCGCCGGCGAGCGCGGCGGGCCCCGGTTCATCCTCGCGCCGTTTCCGACACAGCAGCGGCAGCGTCCCCCGCGCCAACCCCTGACGCGCTGCGGCCCGGTGGCGGCGGCAGGGGCTTCCGCAACTCGGCCCAGAGCGCCACCCACGAGGCCGCGTACAACAGCGCCGCGATCACCAACAGGGAGCGCACCCCCGTCCAGAACGACAGCGACTCGAGCAGGCCCCCCACGAGCGCGCCGACCAGGTTTGAGCCGAGCGCTTCGCCGCGGAACCCCACCCGTGCGAAGCTGCGGATGAAGATGATCCCCGCGAAGAGCACCGGCAGACACAACACGGCGGTCGCCGCCACCACCTTCAGCGCGAGCGACGGGAAGAAGAACCGCTCCAGCGGCATGACGTAGGCCACGAGCAGCGACGCGAAAATGCCCCCGTACGCGGCGCCCGCGGGGATGCCCGGTCGCCACTCGACCAGGAGGTTGGCCGCGACGATGAGCAGCAGCAAGCCACTGATGACGATCGCGTTCACGACCCACGTGGTTCCGAATAACAGGGCCATCCTGCTGATGATCTGCGCCTCGAGGAGCAGGAATCCCGCGCCCAGAAAGAAGAAGTGCCACCGGATCGAGCGGCCCGCCGCGCCGGTACTGCCAAACAGCAATCCACACACGAGGAGCAGCGCGACCGAGATCACGATCACCGTGGCCGGCACACCGGGCGCGTGCTGATAGAAGTAGGGCCAGTCATCCGTCGTGGGCGGCGCGCTTTCCATCGCGACGTGGCCGTGCGCGGTGACGTACGCGGCGAGCTGCGGGTCCGCCAAGGCGTGGGCCAGGGCGGCGTCGGCCCCGGAGATGAAGAACATCCCGCCCGTGGCGCGGCGCGTCGCCGTGTAGACCTGGTCGGCCTGCAGTTGCAGCGGCGGGCGCCCGAACACCGTGTTGAGGAGCCCGTACAACCGGCCGGCGATCCAAGGCACCTCCACCTGGAACTTGACGATGAAGATGCCATCCGGCTTGAGAAGCCGTTTGGCCGCTTCCAGGGCCTCGACCGTATAGACGTAGTTATCGATGCGGATGTTGGAGAAGTGCGAGCTCGTGGTGTGCGAGTCGAGCAGCGAGAAGACGATCAAGTCAAACCGCTCGGGGCTGTTCTGGATGTAGCTGCGCGCGTCATCCACGACCCGCTCCACGCGGGGCGAACTGTACGGCTGCTCCAAATGGAACCGCCGGCCGAGCTCCAGGATCAACGGGTCGATCTCCACGGCGACGACCCGGCTGGCGCCGTTGCGCAGCGCCGCGGCCACGTCGTTGCCCATACCGGAGCCGAGCACGAGGACTGACGGCGGCTGCGGATGGAAGTGATACGGCACGTTGTAGGCGTTCCACTCCACCGGCGTGCGAGCGAACAGCCGCGGATGGGCCGCGACGAACCCGGGTGAGAGGTCGACGATGAGCTGATACCAGCCACCGTTCGTCGTCAGGATGTAGCCGATCGGGCGGCCCGCCTCGTAGCGCGGCGTGAGCGCGAGCTTCTGGTAGGGCGACCAGTACACGGTGCCGCCCTCGAAGTCCTCGCGCGCCGCGAGGCCGGCGCACACCGCAAACGCGGCCACTGCGGTCCAGCGCAGCACCGGGCGGCGCCACACCAACCACACGAGCATCGCCCCGGCCAGGGCTACCCAGAGCGCCGGGGGCTGATAGAGGAAACACAACAGGGTGTAGAGCAGGATGCCGGTGAGACTGCCCAGGATGTTTACTGAATAGCCGAGGATGCCCTGGCCGGCGTTCTCGAGATACCACCCCACGAGTTGCCCGATCGGGATGAACACGAGCGCGATCAGCGCGAAGATCGGCACGATCGCGAGCACCCCGCTTAGCAACCGCCCGAGCGCGGCGGCGTCGAGCGGCACGGCCGGCACCCCCCACACGTTGACGTCCGAGAAAGGGCCCAGCTGCGCCGGGAGATTGGCGATCACGTCGCGCAGTGTGTGCCAGGGCAGCTTCACCAGGAGGACGAGGGCGAGCAGCGGGAGGATCAGCGCCACGAGGTTGATCGCGCGGCGGCACAGGTAGCAGCCCAGCCCGAACCCGAGGAAACAGGCGATCAAGACAAAGTTCTTGAAGTACGCAAAGATGCGGACCTCGGAGGCGATCCAGCGGATCATCAACAGTTCCAGGAAGAGACCCAATACGCTCACCAGGGCGAGCTGTCGGTAGGAGAACCCGCCCAGGTCGGCGGGTGAGAAGGTCCAGCGCTCCACCCAGGCGCCCGGGGTCCACCACCCGGCGCCGCGTGGCTGGGTCCGATAGAAGCTGAAGAGGTAGAGATTCAGGAGGATCGCCACGGCGAACAGGCCGACCAGCGGCGCGTACACGGCTAGGTTGACCAGGACTGATTCCATGGCGCGGCTCGGCCCTCGCAACACCCGGGGTTGGGGATAGCCCCATCGACGCATCCAGGGGCTCTCAGTCGACGTTCGATGCTACCGCCCCGTTGAACCCCACGTGAGGTGATCCTAGGGTCTCACAGACTCTCTACCAGGCGCTGGTACACGCCGGCGGGGTCTGTGGCCTGGATGATCGGTCGGCCCACGACCAAGTGGGTGGCGCCCCGCGCCACCGCATCGGGGGCGGCGATGGTGCGCGCCTGATCCCCGGCGGCTTCGCCGGGCGCGCGGATCCCGGGCACGACGATCCAGGGGGCTTGGCCGAGCGCCGCGCGCAACAAGCCGACCTCCGTGCCGGCCGCGACCACGCCCGCGAGCCCCGCCGCCACGGCGAGGCGCGCCAGCCGTTCGGCTTCGAGGCCGAGATCGGGGACACCGCGGCCCACGACCCGTTCGAACTCGCTGGCATCGTGCGAGGTCAGGACGGTCACGCCCACGAGGGCCAGGGCTGCCCCGTCCCCGGCGCGCCGGCCCTGAGCCCCGTCGGCGGCGCCCGTCGCCGCAGCGGCTGCCTTGAGCACCGCCGGTCCGCCGAGCGCATGGACGGTCGCCATGTGGGCGCCGAGCTCGCGCGCCGCCGTCACGGCGCGGGCGACGGCGGTCGGGATGTCGTGCCATTTGAAATCGAGGAACACTTGCACGCCACGCGCCACGAATTCGCGCACCAGGTCCGGGCCCGCGCGTAGGAACAGACCGGGACCAATCTTGGCCCAGCGGAGCCCGGGGAGCCGAGCCGCCAGCGCCAGGGCCTCGCGCCCGCTCCCGACATCGAACGCGACGATGAGCTCAGCCACGGTCCAACTCCCGCGCGATGCGTTCCGGGACACGGGGGTCGGCTAGTGCCGCCGTGCCGATCGCGACGAGCGACGCGCCGGCTGCCAGGTACGCCCGCGCGTCCCCAGCGGTGCGGATCCCTCCTACGCCGATCACGGGAATCCGCACGCGCTGCGTCACCCTGTGGGTCGCGAGCACGCCAATCGGCAGCAGCGCGGGTCCGCTCACGCCGCCCGACCCGTTTCCCAAGCGGTGCGCCAGCGTGCCCGGAATCGTGTTCACCAAGGTGACGGCATCGGCGCCCGCGTCCGCGGCCACTGCCGCCATGGCCGCCACATCGGGCAGGACGGGGGACAGCTTGACGGTCAGCGGTTTCGTGGTCGCGCTGCGACAGCGGCGGACCAGCTCACGCAGGCCTTCGACTGTCGCCCCGAACTCGAGCCCGCCGGCGCTCGTGTTCGGACAGGAGGCATTGAGCTCGAACGCGGTGACCACCGCGAGCGGAGTGAGGCTCCGGACAACCTCGACGTAGTCGTCCACGGTCGCGCCCGCCACGTTCACGAACACGCGGGCGTGTGCCAGGTGTGCCGCAAGCCAGGGCAATTCGTGGGTGCGCACGCGTTCGAGGCCGGGGTTCGCGAGGCCGACTGCGTTCAGCATGCCTCCGACGAACTCCGCCACGCGCGGCGCCGGCGCGCCCGGCCGGGGCTCCGGGGTCACGGCCTTGGTGACGATGCCCCCCAGGCGGTCGAGGGCGATCACACCGTCTACTTCGCGGCCGAAGCCGGCGGTGCCGGAAGCGAGGAGAACGGGATTCTGAAAGGCGACGCCGAACAGCTCCCGAGCGCTCACAGGGTGTCCCGCGGCACGGCAGGGCGCGCTTCCTCATCGCCCACGGGCCGTGTGCGGCGGCGCCCCGAGGGCGCGACGCGCTCCGGCCGCACCGGTGGTGGCGCCTCGCCGCGCGCCGCCATGATGGGGCCGTCGAGCAACGGGCCGCGGGGCCCCGGCACCGGGAGCCCCACGCGGCCGACGACCTGGGGGGTGCTCCGGCCGGAGGCGAGGCCCAGCGCGGTAGCGAGCGAATCCTCCGCCGCCGCGAACCCGGGGCTCTGCTCGCCCCGCAACGCCAGCGTGTACGGCGAGGTTGCGTAGCCCGCCTCGAGCACCGCCACGATGGAATCGTGCCGCTCGGGCTCGAGCGTCGCAGCGGCGACGAGCGCCTTGGGCGCGAACAACGAGGTCGGCGCTTGCCGGGCGAGGTCGAGGAACAGGCGAGCCGCGAGGGGGGCAGCCCCAAGCGAGTCGCGCACCGCTTCCGCGAGCTCGAACCGCTCGCTCGCCGATCGGTCCTGCTGGTGCTCGATCCGCCGGATCAGCGCGACGAGCGCCTGGCCTTCGGTTTGGCCGGCACCCGCCCCGGTGCCCTGGAGCAGGCGCTCGAGGGCCGCGGCGGGGGCGGCCAGTTGCGGCACGCTCTCCGCCGCGACGCAGCGCACTCGCAGTGCCCGCACCTGCGCCACCTGGCCTTCGCTCGAGTCGGGGACGAGGGCGGCGACCGCTGCATAGCGCGCCGCCGCAGCGGCCGTCCGCCCGGCGGCGAGCAGCGCGTCCCCATCCGCGGACCACAGGCGCGCCCGCACGCCGCGTGGCGTTCCACGGTGCGCCAGCATGCGGTCGAGCGCCCGGCTCGCGGCCTCGGGGCCGGCGGCGCGGCGCACGTCGACGACCACCGCGGCCCATTGGGCCTCCTCGACGCGGCCGTGGGCGAGCGAGTCAGTCAACACCTGGGCGTCCGCCACGCGGCCCGCGGCCACCAGGGCGGGGATCCGGGCCGCGAGGGCGCCGGGGGCGGCGGAGCGGCCGAACCACTCGGCGGCGGCCTCTGGGTCGCCGTCGAGCGTCGCGACGCGGCCGGCGTCGAACGCCGCGCGGGATCGGCGGGTGGCGTCCGCCGATTGAGTCACGGCAGCGAGCGCGTGGCCGGCCGTCGCGGGATCGTTGGCATCGAGGGCGCACTCCGCGCGAGCGAGGAGGGCTCGCTCGCGCAACGCCGCGTCTCGGACGGTCGCGATCGCGCGCTCGAGCGGCGCCGCCGCCGGCGCGCACGCACCGCTTCGGGCCAGCGCTTCGCCGTCGAGCACCAGAGCGGCGTCGGCCCAGCGGCTCGTGGGGTGGTGCACCATGACCGACTCGGCCTTCTGGGCGGCCTGCGCCCAGTACGTGCGGGCCTCGGTGGTGCGGTCCTGGCGCTCGGCCTTCTGCGCCTCACCGGCCAAGTGCTCGGCGCTCCACATCCCGTTGTAATAGCCGCAGCCCGCGAGGCAAGCGCCGGCGAGCGCGAGGGCGGTCGCGCGGGTCATCGCCCCCCCGCGCGCGTGCCGACCGCGACCTTGTGCTCGAATTCCTGGAGGTATTGCACAATCCCGTCGGCAATGGCGGACGCGATCTTGTGCTCGCCGACGCCCGACGCGAGGAACGCCGCGTCGGTGCGGTTGGTGGCGAAGCCCGCCTCGACGAGGATCGCCGGGCGGCGCGCGGTCGTGAGGACGGTGAAGCCCGCCTGCTGCACGCCATGGTCGCCGCCGGGGTGCACCGCGGCGACGTGGCCCTGCACCTGCTGGGCGAGTGCGGCGGACTCGCGCAGATACTCGTTGAGCTGGAGGTCCTTGAGGATGAAGTTGACCGGTCCCTTGACCCCCATCCCCGGGGACGCCTCGAACCGGATCGCGTCGTTTTCCATGTTCGCCACGCGCTGCTGATCCTCGTTCTTCGCCTCTGACAGGAAGTACGTCTCGACGCCGCTCGTGCGTTCCCCCCGCCGGCCGCTGGGCATGGCGTTCACGTGGATGCTCACGAACAGATCGCAGTCGGCCCGGCAGAACGCGCCGCGGTCCGCCAGGTCGATCAGGGTGTCACGCGTGCGGGTGAGCGAGGCCGCGATGGCGCGGCGGCTCAGCTCGGCGCGCAGCAGCCGACCGATCGCGAGGGTGATGTCCTTCTCCACGAGCCCGCTCGGGAAGTAGAGTCCCGGGTTTCCGGGGTCAGCCCCGCCGTGCCCCGGGTCGATCACCACGGTGTGGGGAAAGCGGAGCCCGGTGAGCGGGTTGGGTGCGGGGTCGCGGGCGGCCGGCGCCGCGCCGGCAGTGACGGGCCCGGGCGCTGCTGGGACGGGCGCGCGCGGTGGAGCCGGCGGAGGGGGCGCGGGCCGTCCGGACCCCGGCGGCGGGGTCGCGGCCACGCCGTCGGCGACGGGCAGTTCTTCCAAGCGTCGGGCGGTGGCGTCCCACCGGTAGCGGGGGCCGAGTGCGCGCGGCACGCAGTCCGTGAGCCAGACGAGCGGCAGGAAGACGGTGTCGCGCGCGGTATAGGGCTCGGCCACCAAGCCGTACACCGTGCCCCCGCTGCGCACGTAGGGGGCGCCCAGTTGGAACACGAACAGCGTGCCCTGCAGGTTGACGAGCACGCGCGATCCGTCCAGGACGACGCTCAGCATGAGCGGTGCCGCGAGCAGCGGCGCCGCGAGCGCCGCGCTGCCGCGTTCCATCGTCACTGGCACGCTCGTCTCGCCGCGGGGGGTTGCGATCATCACGGTCTCCGGGGGCGTCGCAGCGACGAGCAGCCACACGAGGGCTCGGGTCATGCGCGCTTGCCCCGGACCGTGCGCGCCACCTCGCGCTCGGCCACGCGCCGCTTCAGCGCTTCCCGCTTGTCGTGCAGGTGCTTCGCCTTGGCGAGCGCGATCGCTACTTTGGCGATGCCGTCCTTGAAGTACAGCTCGAGCGGTACGATGGTGAGACCTTTGCGGCTGGTGCCGCCGATGAGCTTGCGGATCTCGCGCGCGTGCAACAGCAGTTTGCGCGAGCGCGCCGGCGGGGGATTGTTGTAGCTGCCGGGGAGATATGCCGAGATGCTCAAGCCCTCGAGCCACAGCTCGCCGCGTTTCACGTGGGCGTACGCCTCGCCGAGACTCGCCTTGCCCGCGCGCAGCGACTTTACTTCCGTGCCCGTGAGCACCAGCCCCGCCTCCCACGTCTCCAGGAGATGGTAGTCATGACGCGCCCGCGGGTTGCGCGCGATGGTGACGTGATCCACCGGGTGAGGCAAGATAGAAACCGAGCGCAGAGCGGTCAAGCCAAGAGTTGACTTGAGGTTATACCGCCGTCTATATTCGCCGTTCCAACGGGCCGAAGTGGTGGAATTGGTAGACGCGCTGCGTTCAGGGCGCAGTGGGCGCAAGCCCGTGTGGGTTCGAGTCCCACCTTCGGCATGAGCGCCTAGCGGGCACGCACCGGCACACAAAAGGCGGCGAGGTGATCGCCGCCTTCGCGTTCTCCACCGCTCCCGCCGCCGCGCCTCAGTAGCGTGGCATGTCCCGATCCACGTTCACGGCCCACGCATCGATCCCGCCGCGCAGGCTCCGCACCTTCGCGAATCCAGCCGCCCGAAGGATCTCGAGCGCCTTGAGCGAGCGGCCGCCGTGGTGGCAGTACGTGACGACCTCGGTGTGATCATCGAGCTCCCGCAAGCGACCGGGCAATTCGCCGAGCGGAATGAACAATCCCCCGGGAATGTGCGTGATCTCGTATTCGTGGGGCTCGCGCACGTCAAGGAGCACGACCGGCCGGCCTTGGTCCAACTCCCCCTTGAGCTCGAGCGCGTTGACTTCCGCGCCCGCGTAGGTCGGCTCCGCGCCGATCCCGCAAAACGCTTCGTAGTCGATCAGCGCCGTGACGCTCGGGTGCGGCCCGCACACGGGGCAGGCCGGGTCCTTCGCCAGGGCGAGCTCGCGGAACTCGAGCTTGAGCGCGTCGAACAGGAGCAGGCGGCCGACGAGCGACGCGCCGGCGCCCACGATCAGCTTGATCGTCTCGAGCGCCTGGATCGAGCCGATGATCCCGGGTAAGACGCCGAGCACCCCGCCTTCGGCGCACGAGGGGACCAGTCCGGGGGGCGGCGGCTCGGCGTAGAGGCAGCGATAGCAGGGGCCCTGCTTCGCATAGAACACGGAGGCCTGGCCCTCGAACCGAAAGATCGAGCCGTACACGTTCGGCTTGCCGAGCAGCACGCAGGCGTCATTCACGAGGTAGCGGGTGGGGAAGTTATCCGTCCCGTCCGCCACGATGTCGAACTCGCCGATGATGTCGAGGCCATTCTCCGAGGTGAGCCGCGTTTCGAACAGCTCGACCTGGACGTTGGGGTTCAAGTCCTGGAGGCGCGCCCGGGCCGACTCGAGCTTGGGCGTCCCCACGCCCGCCGTGCCGTGGAGGATCTGGCGCTGGAGGTTCGTCTTGTCGACCACGTCGAAGTCGACGAGCCCGAGCGTGCCCACGCCCGCCGCAGCCAAGTACAGGGCCGCCGGCGAGCCGAGGCCGCCTGCGCCCACGACGAGCACGCGCGCCGCCTTGAGTTTCTTCTGCCCCTCGACGCCGACGTCGGGCAGAATCAGGTGGCGCGAATAGCGGAGGATCTCCTCGTGTGACAACGGGGGCAGCCGGGTCGTCACCCCCGTCCCTCCAGCGATGCTCGGGATGATGGACACGATGTCACCCGGCGCAACCGCGGTCCGCTCGTGCGCCAGCCGGCGGATGTCGCGGTCGTTCACGTACACATTCACGAAGCTGCGCAACCGCCCGTCCGCGGCGAAGAGATGCTGTTTCAACGCGGCGTGCTCGCCCGTCAGGCGCTCGAGCAGCTCCGCCACGCTCGTGCCTTCGAGCTCGAGCGTGTCGCGCCCGCCGACATAGGCCCGGAGCGGGCTGGGGATCAGGACTTTCACTGCCATACGGCGTTCCCTTCCTCAATCACCAACGGTTCCACCTCGAACGCGGCGCGGTCGTCCGCCAGCACCCAGCTGGCGAGCTCACCCGAGCGTCCGCGGGCGACGCCCACGATTACGTAGGACAGCCACGGCCAGGCGTGCGCCCGGTCGAACGCGGACGGCGTTGGCGGGTGATCGGGGTGCGAGTGATACACACCGAGCACCTCGAGCCCGTCGCGATCGAGCTTCTCCTGGGCGCGGCGGAACGCGTCGGGGTCAATCAAGTAGCGGTTGCGAGCCGCGTCCGTGCGCTGGTTCGCGAGCGGCACGAGCTGCACGGCGACCTTGTGGCCCCCCTCGCTCTCGTCGATCATGCCGCCGATCAAGCCACACGCCTCGGCGGGGTAGTCCGCCTCCCCGTGACGCCGGATGGCGGCCACGTGACGCGGATCGAGCTGCAGGGTCATGACGTCCTCCCCTCCCCCTCCCCCTTCCCCTCACCCGTCCCTCCGCCGCCGAGTCGGCGCCGCTCGCTCAGGTAGCGGGCCCCGGAGTCCGGGGCGACGACCACGATCGCGAGCCGATCGCGGTGCGGGCGACGGGTAGCGGCGCGGATTCGTTCGGCCGCGACGAGCGCCGCCCCGGTGGACCAGCCGAGCGACAGGCCCCGGTGCGCGAGGCGACGCACCGCGTGCTCCGCCGCTTCCGTGGCGACGAACTCCGTCCGGTCCACCAGGCTGGGATCGTAGATCGACGGCACCAGCGCCGTAGCGAGGTGTTTCAGCCCCTCGAGCCCGTGGAACGGACCGTCGGGCTGCACGCCGACGAGTTCGATCCGCGGGTTGAGCTCTTTCAAGCGGCGGCCTGTGCCCATCAGGGTCCCGGTTGTGCCGAGGCCCGCGACGAGGTGCGTGATCCGGCCCTCGGTCTGGCGCCAGATCTCCTCCGCCGTCGTCACGTAGTGCGCCCGCGGGTTCGCGGGATGGCTGTACTGGTCGGCGTACCAGTACCGCTCCGGCTGCTGGGCGGCCAGGTCGCGCGCGGCCCGGATCGCGCCGTCCGAGCCCTCGAGCGGGTCGGTAAGCCGCACCTCGGCGCCGTACAGCTCGAGCAGCATCGTGCGCTCGGCGCTCGCGTTCGCCGGAACGCACACCGTGACGCCGATCCCCGCCGCCGCACCGAGCATGGCGTAGGCGATCGCCGTGTTGCCGCTCGACGCATCCAGCAGCCGCTTGCCCGGCAGCGCGCCTCGGGCGATCCCGTCGCGCAGAATGAACAGGGCCGCGCGGTCTTTCACCGAGCCGCCCGGGTTGAGCCACTCGGCCTTGAGCCACAGGGCCCCCGTCCCGCCGTCGTCCTCCGCCGGAGGGAGGGCGAGGAGCGGGGTATTCCCGACGAGCCGCCACAGGGCCGGCTCGCGGGCGGCACGCGGCGCGTTGCGCCGCGGCCGCGCCGGCGCGCGGCGTGGGGTGCGCTTTAGCGTCGCCGCCTTCACTCCGCTCCCTTCGCGATCGGCGCCGCGACGAGGTTGCCCCACTCGGTCCAGGAGCCGTCGTAGTTCCTCACCTGCTTCACGCCCACGAGGTACTTGAGCGCGAACCACGTGTGACTGGACCGCTCACCGATGCGACAGTAGGCGATCACCGCTTTGTTGCCATCGATCACCTTGGCGGTCTGGTACAACTTCACGAGCTCCTCGTACGGCTTGAACGTCCCATCGGACGCGACGGCTTGGCCCCAGGGCACGCTGCGGGCGCCCGGGATGTGGCCGCCGCGCTGCGCGGTCTCGGTCATGCCGGGCGGCGCGATCACGTCGCCCAGGTACTCAGGGGTCGAGCGGACGTCGACCAGCGCGACCTTCGCCGACCCGCGCGCCCGCTCGACATCCAACCGCTTGGCGCGGATCGCGGGGTTCACCTTCTTCGGCACGGGGTAGCGCGTCGGGCCCACGCTCGGCCGCTCGGTCACGAGCGGCCGCCCCTCGGCCACCCACTTCGCCCGCCCGCCGTTCATCAGCTTCGCGGCCGTGTGGCCGTACAGCTGCAGCAGCCAGAACGCAAACGCCGCGAACCAGTTGTTGTTGTCCCCGTACAGCACGACCGTCGTCTTGGGCGTTACGCCCGCCGCGGAGAGGAGCGCCGCGAACGCCTGCTTGTCGGGGATATCGCGGCGCACCGGGTCGTTGAGCTGCGACTGCCAGTTCCAGCCGACGGCCCCGCCGATGTGCCCGCCATCATAGGCCGTCGTGTCCACGTCCACTTCGATCAGCCGGGTGCTAGGATCTTTGAGATGCGCCGCCACCCACTCGGTGGACACGAGCACTTCGGGATGTGCGTAAGGCACGGTGACCTCCAATCAGGGGAAACCCGACAGTGGGAGTCGGGTTTCAGTTCAAAAAAAACAACTGGAATGGCGGGACTAGTTCCCGGCCAGGACCCCGGCGATCTGATACACTTCCGGCTCGTCGTGCGTCAGGTCGGCGAGCGAGATGCTGGCCAGCAGGTCGTTGATCCGCTGTTCCAGCATGCGCCAGACCGGCCGGATGCTGCACGACGCGTCCGGACTACATCGCTGGGGGTCAACTGGGTGGCGATCGCAGTTGACTTCGAAGGTGACGTGTTCCGACGCCGCGACCACGTCCTTTACCGAAATGGCATCTGGGGAACGGGCCAGGTGATAGCCGCCCTTGGCCCCGCGCACCGAATCCACGAGACCGGCGCGCCGCAGTCGCAAGAGGATCTGTTCGACGTAGTCGTGCGGCAGGTGCTCCTGTTCGGCGAGTTCGCGCGCCGCGACCGGCCCCTGCCCCGCGCGCTTCGCGAGGTTCAGGGAAACGATCAGTCCGTACTCGGCCCAGGTGGTGACGCGCATAATCGCAATATGAGACAGAGACTTCCGGGATTCAATGGGGTGGTGGCGGCTGGACGGAGCCCTGACACCGCTAGCGTCGGGGCGGCGCGCTGGGCAGGGCCGGTGAGAGGCTGACGCCCACTTGTACGCCGAACACGTTCTCTCCGCTCGAGCGTTGGAGCCATAAGAGCCGCGCGTTCAGGTTCCACAACAGCTGTCCGCTCGCCAGGTCGGCCCCGAGTCCCCCCTGCAGTCCCTGGAGAATGCCGCGGTCGGGGCCCTGGGTGTAGACGCCGGCGACCAGCAGGCCCGCCTCCCCGTACAGGCGTCCCCAGGCCGCGCGCGCCGACGCTTCGTACCCGGGGGCGAACAGGATGGCATTCGGCTGGCATCCGGCCGAGCAACTCCCGGTGACTTGGAGCGGGGCGAAGTCGATCTCCAAGCCGACGGTGCCCCCCTTCTTGGTATCGCGCCGGAAGCGCACGCCCGCGAACGGGGCGCGGGCCCGCAGCGGGCCCGACACGGGGATGAAGGCGCTGACGGCGGGGCCGAGTGTGCCGGCTAGGAACTCGCCCTTGCGGGGCGTACCGAATGCGACCGCGGCTTGGGCCCGGGCCTCGAGTCCCTGGATTTGGCTCCCCGGGACCTCGAGGAAGCGGCCTTCGACGCTCGCCACCGCCTGGGTCCCGAGGCTCAAGCGCAGCCCCAGCCCGAAGGCGAGGGCGAACTGGCTCGAGGTCGAGACCGTGTCGCCACACAGGAGGGGACACGCCACGGCCGATTCCGTCACCCGGGCGAGCCCGAGCGTGGTGGCAGCGAAGGGAGCGAGCCCCCGCGTGCCGATGGGATAGTAGTAGGAGTCGAGGCCGGCCAGTGTCAGGCGGCGCACCTTGCCATCGGTCGACAGGTCGTTGAACCGCTCGACCGACAGGCCGGTCTCGCCGTCGTCTCCGGTGATCAGGGCCACGGAGCCGCCGAACGACGTGAAGCTGTGGCTCGTCCCCGAGAGGTCCTCGAGCGTCAGGGAGGAGACGGTCGGGCCAATCCGGAAGCGCCCCTGCGCGGCGAGCGACGGCGCGGTTGCGAGCGCGAGCGCCGCGGCACACCACCAGAGCCTGGACATGGAATATTGCTACAACGGGTGCGAGGTCGGATGCCGTGACTGGCGTCACGACCCCGCACCCGCGAGGATCACTTTACGAGCAGACCCACTAGCACCCCCGCCACATTCATGCGGACGAGCCACGCCCAAAACGTCGCCATGTTCAGCTTGCGCACCTTGTCGAACCACACGCCGCCGCCGATCGTCGAGAGCGCGATGGTGGGCAGCCACAGCACCGTGGCGAATTCCATCCCCGCGAGCGGTCCGCCGCCCGTCACCCACAGCCCGCCCTGGAGCCGCGCGTAGAACCAGGCGAACAGGACGCCGAAGATGAGCGCCAGGACGCCGGACTTGAGGAGGTTCGGCCCCATCATCTTCTTCAGGTCCTCGGGCGAGCTCGGCATGGTGCCGTACGGTTCCAACCCCTTGTTGACGACCTTGCTCCACATGAGCCAGTCGGCGAGAAACGCGCCGACGCCGGCGATGAGGCCTGCGATGACCCAGTTCATTGGTCCGCCTCCTCAAGGTAAGGGTGCACTGCCGACGGCCCGTCGCGTCACTTCCGCTCGCCCGGCACACCCAGCTCGGTCATGGCGGCGAGATCGAGGACGCGATCCAGCTCCTTTCCGGTGAGCACTCCCCGCTCCATCACCAGTTGCCGCACGGTCACGTTTCTGGCGAGCGCCTCCTTGGCGAGCTCGGCCGCGCGGGCATAGCCGATCTTTGGGGCGAGCGCCGTCACGAGCGCGGGACTGCGCTCGAGCCAGTGGGCGCCCTGCGCGGCGTCCGCTTGGATGCCCTCCACGCACCGCTCGGCGAGGACGCGCGACGCCGTGGTGAGAATCAGCATGGTGAAGAGCAGGTTGTGGGCGATCACGGGCATCATCACGTTGAGCTCGAGTTGGCCCGCCTCGGCGGCGGCCGCGATCGTGACGTCGTTCCCGAGCGCCTGGTAGCAGACCATGTTCACCATTTCGGGAATCGACGGGTTCACCTTGCCCGGCATGATGCTCGAGCCGGGTTGCACCGGGGGCAGGATGATTTCCGCGAGGCCGGTGCGCGGCCCGGACGCGAGCAGGCGGAGGTCGCTCGCGATCTTGCTCAGGTCGACGGCGTAGGTGCGGAGCGCGCCGGAGAACGCCGTGGCGTCGCCCAGCGATTGCATCAGCTGCACGCGGTCGCGCCCCTCGCGCAACGCGAGCCTGGTGAGCGTGCCGAGCTGCCGCACCATGAGGGCCGGGTACTCGGGCTCCGCGTTCAGGCCCGTCCCCACCGCCGTGCCGCCGATCCCCAAGTCGCGCAGCGCGTCGGCCGCCTGGGCGAGGCGCTCGCGGTTGCGCTCGATGGTGTGGCCGTAGGCGGTGAACTCTTGCCCCAGCCGGATCGGCGTCGCGTCCTGGAGATGGGTGCGGCCGGCCTTGATGATCGGGTCGAACGCCTTCCCCTTCGCGAGGAACGCCACCGCGAGACGCGTCAGCGCCTCGAGGAGCGCCGGCAACTGCGCGAGGGCGGCGAGCCGGATGGCCGTGGGGATGACGTCGTTCGTCGACTGCGCCATGTTGACGTGGTCGTTGGGATGCACGGGGCGGTACTCGCCCCGCCGGCCGCCCAAGAGCTCGTTCGCGCGGTTGGCGAGGACCTCGTTGGCGTTCATGTTGTGGGAGGTCCCCGCCCCCGCCTGGTAGGGATCGACCACGAAGTGGTCGCGGTGCTCGCCCGCGAGCACTTCGTCCGCCGCCCGCACGATCGCGTCGGCGAGCTTGGGATCGAGCCGCTTGGTCTGCTTGTGGGTGAGCGCGGCGGCTTTCTTGATCCACACGACGGCGTCGACGAAGGGGGCGAGCGGCGCGAGGTGGGAGATGGGAAAGTTCTGGCGCGCCCGTTCCGTCTGAATCCCATACAGCGCATCGGCCGGCACCGCCAGCTCGCCCAGCGAATCGCGCTCGATGCGGGTGGTGCTCATCGCCCCCGTCCGTTCGGTCACGGTGCCGTCGGTCTCAAACCAGGAATCGCCCATGGATACCCAGGATCTGCTGCAGCGCCTCCCCACGCGGGCCGCGTTCTCGGGCCGCGGCATGACGAAGATCGACTGCTTCCGCTCCGAGCGGCTGCTCGTGGGGCTCAACTGTTTCGAGCCCGGCCAGGCGCAGCCAGTGCACGCCCATATGGGCGCCGACAAAGTCTATTTGGTTGTGAGTGGAAAGGCGAGCTTCGTGGTCGGCGAGCGCGTGGTGGAAGCCGGCCCCGGTGACCTGGTCCTGGCGCCGGCGGGCGTGCCGCACGGGGTGCGCGAGGCGCGGGAGCGCACCGTGGTCCTCGTCGCGATCGCCCCGGCGCCGACCGGGTAACCCACCCCCCGCCGCGGAGCCCCGGCCGCCGGGGCCGCCGGAAGCCTCGCGCGCACGTGGGTACCCTCGATCGTAGGGTGTTGGAAGCTGCGTTGTCTCGGACCAGAGCACCACACGGCGCCCGGTCGCCCGTCATCCGCCGGTGCTACGTCGTGGGCACCACGCGTAACGCGTCGTTGAACCGATTGAAGTACTCCGTCATCCCGATGACCAGCGTGATCTCGACGATCTGCCCCGGATCCCAGGCCGCCGCCAGCCGGCCGTACAGCTCATCGGACACGTCGTGCCCCGACCGGTGCACCACGTCGGCATATTCGAGCGCGGCGCGCCACCCCGGCTCGAGCCGCGCGACTGCGGCCGGGTCGCCCCGGTCCTGGATCGCCTCCACCAGCTCCACCGGCGCCCCCTTCTGTCTTGCCAAGACAGTGTGGGAGTTGAGTCAGTAGCGGCAGCGGTTCAGGTGCGAGAGGCGCACCCACAGGAGCTCCTTGAGGAGCGGCGGCACCGTCCCCTCGGTCATGACGACGCGGAAGTGCGCGATCAGCGTGCGCAGGTGGTTCGGCCGGAGGGCGACCGTGCGAAACATGTTGGGGATGTTGCCGCGCTCCTGGAGATACGCGTCGAAGATGGGCCGCACGTCGGGCGCGGCCTGGTCGGGCGTGAGGGGCGTGATGCGTGGTCCCGTCATGGCTCACCTCCGCTGCGTTTGCCCCACCCGATCTTGAACAACTCGACGGCCGCGCGGTAGCCCAGCTGGCGCACCAGGGCGTAGACGCCGAGCACGGTCAAGAGCACAGCGGAGTAGAACCGCCATAAGATCAGCATGCTCACCTGGCGGTCTCCGAAGTCGCCCGCAAAGCCGTTCATGAACGCAACTTCGAGCCCCCCGCCGCCGGACGGCAGCGGCACCACGAGCGGCGCTTGCAGCAGGGCCAGCGAGCCGTAGAACATCGGGCCGAGCGGCGGGCGGCCCGGCATCCCCCAGGCGAGCGCCGGAAGGATGAGGGCGCGCGACGCGATGCTCACGACCGTGAGGAGCGCGCCCGCGCCCAGGGCCCACCACGGGGCGCGGCGCACGTGCGCCAGCGCGACGCGCCACTGGCGCCGCACGCGGTGGGGGATGGTCCCGGAGCGCGCCAGCCGCTGCAGCAGGTAGACCGTGAGCAACACGATGAGGGCGATGATCTCGATCGTCACGAGCTCCCCGGCGCGGTGCCGGCGCAGCCACACGAGCGCCGCGGCGCGCCAGTCCGGGACGTAATAGGCGAACAGCAGGACGCCGATGATCAGGAAGACCGGCCATTCGGATGCCACCTCGACGCCGATCGCCACGATCCCCGTGACCGGGCGGAGGCGGGCTTCATTGAGGCCGACGAAGCGGGCCGGCTCGCCGCCCAGGCGATTGGGCGTGAGTTGCGACGCCGCTTCGCCGTACAAGTTCAGCCGGAACGCATCCCCGAACGACAGCCGCCCGCCCGCCGTCCACACGGCGAGCTGGATGCGCCACGCGCGGACCACGCAGTCGACGGCGAGGAGCGCCAGAGAGAGGAGGTGGCCCACCGCGCGGTCAGTCGGAGCAGTCGCCGAGCGGGTAAATGAAGCCGCAGTTGGGGCAGGGGTGCTTGCAGCCCCACGGCTTGGGGGGGACGGGGGCGCCGCAGCGCAGGCAGGTGGCGCGCGGCTCAGGCGAAGCGCGGAGCGTCGGTGAGGAACGGGTTGGTGCGGCGCTCGCGTCCAACGGTCGTTTCCGGTCCATGGCCGGTGTACACGATGGTGGAATCGGGGAGCGTAAGCAACTCGCGCTCGATGCTCTTGATCAGGGTGTCGAAGTCGCCTCCGGGCAGATCGGTCCGCCCGATCGAGCCTTGAAACAGCACGTCGCCGGCGAACGCCACACCCTCCCCTTCGAACACCACGCTGCCCGGCGAATGGCCCGGGGCGTGGCGCACGCGAAACGCCAGCTCGCCCACGCGGAGCACGTCGCCCGCGGCGAGCGGCCGGTCGGGGGCGGGGAGCGGCGCGGCGCTCATCCCGAACGCGACGGCCTGCTCGGGGACGTGGTCGTAGAGCACGCGGTCCGCGGGATGCAGGTGCACCGGCGCCCCCGTATCGGCCCTGAGGCGGGGCACGCCCACGACGTGGTCCACGTGCGCGTGCGTCAGCCAGATCCCCACCGGCTGCACGCCGGCGGCGACCACCTTGTGCGCGATCAGGCCCGCTTCCTCCCCGGGGTCGATAATCGCGCACGTCCCGCTCGGCTCGTCGATCACGATGAAGCAGTTCTCGGCGAACCGCCCGTTCGGGATGGGGATGACCTTCACGGCGCGACGCTCGCCTGGTCCCGCTCGCGCGCGCGCGCCAGATACTTCTCGACGGCGATCGCCGCGGTGGTGGCGTCGCCCACGGCGGTGGTGATCTGGCGGGTGAGCTGGCTGCGCACGTCGCCCGCGGCGAACAGCCCCGGAATCGACGTCATCATCCGCTCGTCGGTTACGAAGTAGCCGCCGGCGTCGTGTTTGGCGTGGCCGGCGACGAGCCCGGTGTTCGGCTGGAAGCCGATGAAGATGAACACGCCACCCGCCGCGAGGGGGGACTGAGCGCCGCTGACCGTGTCCACGAGCTCGACGCGCTCCGCGCCGCGCGGGCCTCCCGTGATGGCGACGACCCGCTTGTTCCACACCAGCTCGATCTTGGGGTTGGCGAAGGCGCGTTCTTGCAGGATGCGGGATGCGCGCAGTCGGTCGCGCCGGTGCACGATGTACACCTTGCTCGCGTAGCGGGTGAGGTAGTCGGCCTCCTCCACCGCGGCGTCGCCGCCGCCGATGACCGCGAGCACCTCGCCCTTGAAGAACGCGCCGTCGCACACGGCGCAGTACGAGACCCCCTTCCCCGCGTGCTCCAGCTCCCCCGGCACGCCGAGCTTCACGGGCGTCCCGCCGGCGGTGAGGATCACGGCGGGCGCGCGGTACAGGCCGCCGCGCGCCGTCTGGACGTCGAACCAGCCGTCCTCGCGCTTGGCGACCCGCTCGACCGTGTCGGTGAGGATCTCGGCGCCGAACTTTTGCGCGTGTGCGGCCATCTTCTGCGCGAGCTCCCAGCCCTTGATGCTCTCGAACCCGATGTAGTCTTCGATCAGGTCGGTGTTCAAGAGCTCGCCGCCGGGAGCCCCGCGTTCGATGGTGAGGGCCTTGAGCATCCCGCGCCCGGCGTACATCGCGGCGCACAGGCCCGCGGGCCCGGCGCCGACGATGATCACGTCGTATCCGTTACGGCTGGTCTCGGGCATCGCTGCGGAATTCCAATCGCGGGGGATCGCCTTCCCCCGCCAGGGCGCGCGCCAGGCGCGCGCGGAAGCTCACCGTTTCGAACTCGACATCGGAACGTCCCTCGCCCGCGAGCTTCGCGAGCGCCGCCTGTCCCACGACGCGGGCGCCGTGCGCGTTGGCGCGGCGCTGGTGCAACAGCGCGGCCGCCGCCTGAATCAGTCCCTGCCACACCGCCGCGGCGGCGGGATCGCCGTCCTTAATAATAGAACGCCAGAGGGTTTCCAGCGCTTCGTGGGCTTCCCAATAGGCGCCGGCGTTGAACAACTCCCGGGCACGCACCAGGATGGCGCGGCGCTCCTCGGGCGTCACGCGTGCGCGGCCGCCCCGAGGCGCAGCAGATTGAGCGCCCCGTGGCACGCGCTGATCGTGCCCACGAGCACCGCGGCCGGCCCCCCGCGTGCGCCCGCGGCGCGCACCAGCTCATCCCCCGCCAGCACGGCGTCGACCGCGAACGTCCCTACGCCGAACACGTGGTGGCGGCACACGAACAGCGCCACGCCCGCCACGGGCTCGCCGGCGCCGCGCAGCCGCTCGGCCAGCCCGTGGATCGCGTCGCTCATTTCCCAGGTACGCGCGCTCCCGATCGCCGGGCAGGTCGCGGGCTCGATGCAGTGCGTGGGGCAGATCCAGTCGGCGAACGAGACATAGCGCGTGTGGTCCGGCACGGCGCGGTCGTAGGGCGTGCCCAGCGTGCCGGGGACGGGCGCCGGCGCGATGGCGCGCCCCGGCCAGCGGGCGCGGGCCCGCGCCAGCACCCATTCGAACATGAGGTGCGGCATCAGCGGAGAGGGGACGATGTAGTCGGCGGGCTCGCCGGCGGGCGCTGGCTCGGCCGCGCCCAGGAACGCCGCGAAGTAGTCCTCCCACTGGGCGGCGGCGAACGTGCGATCAGGCGCGGCCCCGAGCTCCACCCGCGCGCGGCACTGCGTGTCTCGGTCCACGACGATCACGCGCCGGAAGCGGGCCTTGCCCTTCTCTTGCGCGGCCGCGAGCTGGCGCGCGTAGAACGTGCCGTAGCAGCCGCCGCCCACGACGATCACGTCGCGCATGACGACCGGGCCGTTCACCGTCTCAGCCGCCTCCCCCCGCTCCCCCGCCCCCCCCGGGCCCGCGGCGCGGCCGGCGCGGCCGGCGCGGCGGATCGGGGCAGGGCGGCGGCCGCGGTCCACGATTAGCCGTCTCCGGCGATAGCGAGGACCTCGCCGGTGACGGCCCGCGCCTCATCGCTCGCGAGGTACAGGACGGCCGCAACCAGGTCATCGAGCTCCACCAAGCGCACCTTCGCATCGGTCATGTGAGCGAGGTTGTCGGCGGTTTTCATCGTGCCCGGGGCGACCGCGTTGACCCGGACGCCGCGGCCTTGGAACTCGCGGGCCAGCGCCCGGGTCAGGCCGGCGATCGCCGATTTCGCGGCGATATAGGAGGCCATCAGGGGTTGGGGCTTGAGCACCGCGATCGAGGCGAAGTTGACGATCGCGCCGCCGCCCCGCTCGAGCAGCGCGGGGAGCGCGGCCTGGGACACGTAGAACGTGGTTCTCACGTTCACCGCGAGCTCGCGCTCGAACTGGTCGGGGGGCGTGTTCAGGGCGTCGCCGTAGTACAGGAGTCCGCCGGCGACGTTGACGACGACGTCGAGCCCGCCGAACGCCTCGCGCGCTGTGGCGACGGCGCGCCGCGCGGCGTCGGGAGTCGTGAGGTCGCCCGCGACGCTGCGGACGGTGAAGCCGGCGGCGGCGAACTCCGCGGCCCGCTCCGCCAGCGCGCTCGGGGTGCGATCGGCGATGACGAGGGATGCCCCGGCCCGCCCGAAGCCGCGCGCCACGGCGTGCCCGATTTGGCCGACGCGGCCCACCCCCGTCACGAGGGCGACCTTGCCGCGGAAGTCAGGCGGCACGAGGGACGGCCGCGACGATCGCGTCCACCGGCGGCGCCCCGCGCTGGGCGAAGGCGACCGCGCCGTCGCGCGTGATGACGTAGACGGAGCGCTGGATGCCCTTGCCGTCGTCCTTGAGCGCGTGGTAGGCGCGCGCCATGGCCCGGTCGGGATCGGAGAGCAGCGGGAAGGTGAAGCTCAGCTTCCGGACGTAGCCCGCGTGCGCCTCCACGCTCGCCGGATTCACGCCGAACGGCTGGATGCCCGCTTTCCGAAACTGTGCCATCTCGTCGCGCACGGCGGAGAGTTGGCGGTTTCAGCCGGGGGTGTTGTTGCCCGGATAGAAGATGAGGGCCACGTGCCGGGTCTTGAGCACCTCGGCGAGGGTATAGGTCTGGTCGTCCGATGCGCGGGCGGTGAACGCCGGCGCAGGCGTGCCCACCTGCAGGAGGTCGGTCATGGTGCTTCTCCGGGGTGCTGCGGGTCGGTGTGCGGCGCCGCGACGAGGCGGCGGGTTTCGAGCTGCTCAAGCCAGGCGAGCGGGACGTCGAGGCCGCCGAGCGCCGCGTGGGCGTCGCCGAAGACCGTGTCGCCGTGCCAGTCCGAGCCGCCGCTCAAGGCCAAGCCGAGCCGCTCGGCCAGCGCGGTGAGGCGCCGCTCGGTGGCGGGGGGGTGGCTCGGATGGCGGACCTCGAGCCCGTCGAGCCCCTGCTCGCGGAACTGCCGGATTTGGCCTTCGGTCCCGTGGTCGCCCAGGTGGGCCGCCACGGCGACGCCGCCCGCTGTGTGCACCAGGGCAGTGACCTGCGGCAAGGTGGGCAGGGGCTTCTCCACGTAGCCGGGCCG
>DATBBW010000160.1:0-1578 GCA_036270795.1 Gemmatimonadales bacterium
CAGGTCCTCCAGCAACGCGATGCTGTCCTGATCGGCCCATTGCAGGTCATCGATGAACACGACGACGGGCGCGCGCGCCGAGAGTCGCGTGAACAGCTCCCGCAGCGACGCGAAGCCACGGCGCCGCAATTCCAACGGATCCCCCGGCTCGCGTTCCCCGACCCGGGCATCGCCGAAGGCCTCAACCCGCAGCAAGACCGAAAAGAGCCGCGTCAGCGCCGCCACCTCGCGCGGGAGCACCGCATCCACCTGCGCACGGGGCAACGCCATGAGGTGGCGACTCAGGCTGTCGATCACCCCATCGAGCGCCTTGTACGGCACCGACTCGCGTTCGTAGCAGCGACCGCTCAGCACGAGCGCCGCCCCTTCCTGCTCCAACGCGTCGACGAACTGGCGCACCAGCGCGCTCTTCCCGATGCCCGACGGTCCATGCACGTACAGCGCGACGGCCGGGCCGGATTTCACGAGGGCGAAAGCGTCGCGCAGTTCCGCGAGCTCGCGCGCCCGCCCGACCAGTGGGGCCAGCCACGGCCCGCGCGCCAGGCCCGCACCGGCGGTAGGGTGCCCTGCCCGGCTCCGCTGACGCAGCTCCGCGTCCCCGGGGCGGTGGGCGGGGTCGCGCAGCAGCAGGCCTCGACACAAATCGACGAGATCCGCGGGCAGTCCCGGCACGAGTTCGCTCGGGGAGGGAGGGTCCTGCTGGGTCTTCTCAGCCATGATCTTCAGGGCGGAACCGAGGAACGGGAGCCGCCCCGTCAGCGACTCATACAGCATGACTCCTACCGCGTACCAATCACCCGCCGGACTGCGCTGCCCGTCCCCTTCCTCCGGCGCCATGTACGCCGCAGTACCCCAGAGTCCTTCCTCGGTCTGGCGCCGCGACGCGGGCGCGACGACGGCGGCCACACCGAAATCCAAGATGACGACCCGGCCGGCGCGGGTGACGAGAACATTGGACGGTTTGAGATCGCGGTGCAGAATGCCGGCGCGATGCAACGCCAGCACGCCAGCGACCAGTTGGCTCAGTGCCGCGCGGAGCCGGGGAATGTCCGGGGCCGGCCCCGGATGCGACCGCGCGCGCGCCGCTTCGGGCTGGCCTTGCAGGTCGGGACGGACATGGGCCAGAAAATCGACACCGTCGACCAGCTCCATCGTATAGAACCAGGTGTCCGCCTCAGCGACGAGCTCGTAGAGGGAGACAAGATTCGGGTGGGCGACGTCGCTGAGCGAGCGAAACTCCTTCTTGAGACGATAAATGGCGGTCGGATCCTGCCACCGCAGGGTCTTCAAGGCGACGGTTTCGGCACGCTCGCGATCGTACGCCTCGTACACGGCGCCCACGCCGCCCGTCCCGAGACGGCGCCGGACGGCGAACCGCTCGGTGCCTTGAAAATCGTCACCGGCGAGCTTCATGGGGCTCTGCTCGGCCCGCGCTCGATCGTGGGGTGGTCGACGCGGGCCAGGGATGGGTTAGGGGGGCGGGCCGGCGATTACTCGCGGGCGTCATGTGAGTCCATGATACGGACGCCGCGCGGCCGGGGCTAGAGGTGCGTCACGCGGGCTCGGGGATGATGTACC
>DATBBW010000161.1:0-2247 GCA_036270795.1 Gemmatimonadales bacterium
GGGTGGGCGAGGCCGTGCTGCGCTGGGAGGGGGAGGGCTACCGCACCGAGCGGCTCGAGGCGCTGTTGCAGAGCGACACGCCGGCGGCCGTGGACCAGGCGATCGCCAAGTTCACCGACGACGTGGATCGCCTCAAGGCGCTCGAATCCGAGGTCGCCGACCTCGATCCCCAGGCGGCGGGGCAGAGTGTGTTCCGCGACCCCGAGCGGATCCGCGAGGCGGAGGCGGTGGCGGCGAAGGTGCGCGCGGGGGCGGCGCCGCCGCCCGCCCCGTCCGCCGCTTTCCCGCTCGCGGCCTTCGCCGTCGGCCCGTCGAACCAGGTGGCGGCGAGCGCCGTGCGGGCGGTGCTCGCCCAGCCGGGGAAGAAGTACAATCCGCTCGTCCTCGTGGGCCGTAGCGGCCTCGGCAAGACCCACCTCTTGCACGCCACCGGACTCGAGCTGGCGCAGAAGCGGGGCGCGATCGTCGCGTGCCTGTCGACGCAGGCGTTCATCGACGAGCTGATCGCGGCGATCGACGGGAACCGCATCGACTGGTGGCGGGCCCGCTACCGCCGCGCGACGGCGTTGCTGCTCGACGACATCCACTTGATCGCCGCGAAGGAGCGCTCCCAGGAAGAGCTGTTCAACCTCTTCAACCTGCTCCACGACAAGGAGCGCCAGCTCGTCTTCACCGCGCCGGCCGCGCCGCACACCCTGACGGGCCTGGAGGCGCGGATCCGGTCGCGGCTCGAGGGCGGGCTCGTGGCCGAGCTCAAGGAGCCCGACCGCGACGTCAAGCGCGCGGTGCTCGAGCGCATGCTCGGGCAACAGAACGTGACGCCTGAGCCGGCCCTGGTCGACTACCTCGCCGACCGGCCGAGCGACTCGGTGCGGGGCCTCGTGGGCGTCGTGCAGCGGGTGGTCAGCGCGGCCGCCGCCCAAGACGTGCCGGTGAGCGCCGGGCTCGCCCGCGAGGTGCTCGAGGGGCAGGCGCGCCGGTCCGCCGGCCTCCGCCCCAGCGGCCTCGTCGTCTCGAGCCTGGGTGGCATCAAGAGCCGGGAGAAGATGGTGTGGGACTGGACCGACCCCGCGGATCGCATGATCGAGGAGTTCCGCTGATGGCGATCAAGGGGTCGCTCAAGGAAGCCTCGCTCCCCGACGTGCTCCAGCTGCTCGCGCTGGGGCAGAAGACGGGCTGCCTCTCGATCGCCGACCGCTCCAACTTCGGCTACATCTACTTCGACAAGGGGCGCATCTGCTACGCGTCGATCGTGAACCGGCGCGATCGCCTGGGCGACATCCTGGTGAAGCACGAGCGGATCACGTCGGAGCAGCTGGCCGCCGCGATCCACCGCCAGACGAAGGAGCCGAGCAAGAAGCTGGGCGAGATCCTCGTGAGCATGGCGGTGATCACCCAGGGGGACCTGGAACGCTACATGCGCGTGCAGATCGAGGAGTCCGTCTACTACCTCTTCACCTGGACCCAGGGCACGTTCAACTTCGAGGCGGACGTCCGCCCTGAGCGCCAGGACTTCCTCGTCTCGATTAACCCCGAGTCGCTGTTGCTGGAGGGGGCGCGGCGCGTCGACGAGTGGAGCCTGATTGAAAAGAAGATCCCGTCGTTCGACCTGATCTTCGTGGTCGACAAGGACCGGCTCGCGATCAGCGAGGCGCAGCTCACCGACCCCCAGCAGCGGATGCTGCCCCTGCTCGACGGGACGCGCGACGTGATCCGCGTGATCGAAGACTCGGGGCTCGGGGAGTTCGAGATCGGCAAGGCGCTGTACGGGCTCATCACGGCGGGCTTCGTGCACCGCGCCGGCCGCACCGCGTCGCCGGCCGACACGCAAGTCACCGACGCGCGCGTCGAGGAGCACCGCAACCTCGGCATCGCGTTCTACAAAACCGGGATGCTCGACGAAGCCGCGCGCGAGTTCCGCCGCGTGGCCGAGCTCCGCCCTGGCGAGGCGAACGCGCATTTCTACATCGGGCTGGTGGCGCTGCGCCAGGCCCACTGGCGGGAAGCGATGGAGGCGCTGCGGCTCGCCGCCGAGAAGGGCGGCGCACGGCCGGCGGTGTTCCACAATCTCGGCTTCGCCTACGAGCAGCTCGGGCGCCTGGGCGAAGCGGACGCCGCGTACGGCGAGGCCGCGGCGCGCGCCAAGACGGATCCCAAGGTCTACTTGGGCTGGGGGATCGTCGCGCTGAAGCGGGGGGACCAGGGCGGCGCCGCGGGTCGGCTGGACCGCGCCAAGGAGCTGTTCGG
>DATBBW010000162.1:0-2905 GCA_036270795.1 Gemmatimonadales bacterium
TGGGCTACGCGCAGAGTCGGCACGTCGCAGCGGCCGTCAAGCACACGCAGGTGGCCGTCACGGAAGGCAAGGCGGGCCACGCCGAACTGGCCGCGCAGCACGCGCAGGCGGCCCTGACCCACGCCGAGCTGGCCGAGAAAGAGCAGGCGAGCCCGCACACCGAAGCGGCGATCAAAGCCCTGAAGCAAGCGGTCGAACACGGCAAGATGGGGCACGCGGACATCGCGACCAAAGCCGCGCAAACGGCGCTGGATGAGTTGACCGCGAAGTAACGTACGGCGGCTGGAGCCGCCCGCTTAGTTCCGCAGCAGAAACTGCACTACGGTCGCGTTGTAGAACGCCGGGTTGTCGGCGTGCGCGCTGTGCCCCGCACCCGGCACGTCGAGGAGCTCCTTCGCCGGCAGGCACCGGGCCAGCTCCTCGGTGATCAGATGGAAGCGGCGGGGGCTGCGCGCGCCGGTCACGATCAGTACGGGATTGCGCACCGCCCCCACGGCCGGGCACGCCAGCGCCGGCATGTAGACGGCGGGGTCGGCGCCGAGTTCGAGTCGCAACGCGAAGGCGAGGCGCAGCAGGGCCGCCTGTTGCGCCTGCGGGAGGCCGTCGAAGCGGCCGGGGCGGCCGCTCTCGCCGTCCACGAACCGGCGCACGGCCTCGACCGAGTCGCCGCGGGCGAATGCCTGGCGCGCCGGCTGGACGACGCCCGTCTCGAACGCCCGGCGCAGCGAATCGCCGTCGGGCGTCCGCGCGAGCCACGGGAACAGCGGCGGTTCCTCGAGCACGAGCGAGCGCACCAAGTCCGGCCGGCGCAGCGTGACCACGAGCGCCACCGCCGCCCCATACCCCGAGCCCACCAGGTGGACCCGCTCGAGCCCGAGGGCCTCGAGGAGCGCGATCAGGTCGTCCGCGTGCAGCGCCAGCCCGTACGCTTGCCCGTCGGGCCGCGCCGCGTTGGGGGCGTGGTAGCGGCGACTGTAGGCGATCACGCGGAAGTGGTTCGCGAAGGAATCGATCTGCGGCCGCCAGCTTCCCGCCGACTCGAGCGTCCCGTGCACCAAGACCACCGGGATCCCGCCACCCTGGTCGGCGAACGCGAGGTCGGTGCCGTGCAAGCGCACCGCGCGCATCACGAGCGGCGCCGCCGCCACCGGCGTGGTGGTCGATGCCGGGGCCGTGGCCCCGGGCTGAGCGGCCGACCCCCTGCCCACTCCGCCGCAGGCGGCGGCGACGGCCGGGAGCAGGACAGCGAGGTGAAGCGCACGCATCCGGCGAAGCTACTGCCGGCTCCGCGTCCGGGCCACTGCGGCGCGCCGGGCGCCGTCGCTGCGCGACCGAGGAGCCGGCTATATCCGCACCTGGTTGCGACCCCCGTCTTTGGCGCGGTAGAGCGCCTGGTCGGCCGCGTCGACCACCGCCTCCGGTGTGGTGGACCGCGCGCCTTTTTCGGCGACGCCGATGCTGATCGTCACCGGGACGCGTTCTCCGCGGCCCCGATCGGTCAGCACCTTCAACCGTTTGCGCTTGGAGCGAAACCGGCTGCGCAGGATGAAGCGCGTGTCCTCGATCATCTGACGCAGCGCTTCCAGATCGGCGCGGCACTCCTCCGCCGGTTTGCCGGCGAAGATGACCGCGAACTCCTCGCCTCCGTAGCGGTACGCTTTCCCCCCCCCGCCCACCTGGGCCAGCCGCGCCGCGACCATCCGCAGCACCTGGTCCCCCACGTCGTGCCCGTGGCGGTCGTTGATGCGTTTGAAGTGGTCGATGTCGATCATCGCGACGCTGTACTGCCCGCCGAGTCGGAGCAAGGCGTCGTTGAGCGAGCGCCGCGCCGGCAGCCCGGTGAGGCTGTCCAGATAGGCCATGTGGTACGAGGCCTCGACCACCGAGACGAGGAGGATGAGCGCGGTGGTAGCGAGGTAGAAGGTCGCCAGCTGCGGATTGCCGGGACGCACGCTCGACAGCCCCAGGAAGGTAGGGATCAAGGCCCACGCGAACGAGCGCCCGGCTTGCGTCGGGGCGAAGAGCTGGCTCGCGATCACGAGACCGCCCGAGACGAAGAAGGCGAGCAGCGCGGGATCCGCCAGCGCCGTCCACTGGAACACGCGCGGCAGGAGCCCGGCGTGCAACACCACCGCGGTGGTGACCGGCGCTGCCCGGTCGAAGATGCCCACGAGGAAGACCTGGCCGAGGATCATCGCGATGCGTCCGAGGCCAGGCGGCGTCAAGAAACCGCGCTCGGCCGTGAGCGGCAGCGCGGCTAGGTTCAAGGGCAGGAGCAGCGCAACGGCCTGAAACACCACGCGATCGCGCGCCAGGCCGTGGCCCCCGGCGAACTGCACCACGGCGCGGTCGGCCAGCGTCAGCAGCAGTACGGCGAACAACAGCCGGCTGCGCTGGAACCGCCAGCCGAGTAGCACTCCGGCCCCGAGCATCGCGTAGGGGTAGAACGACGTCAGCGGCGAGAGCAGCTCCTCGGGGCCGAGCGAGCGCGTGTACAAGAACGCGGCCAAGATGATGGGGAGCTCGGGGAGCACGGCGGACACACTCTTCCGCAAGAAGCCGAACGCGCGGTGTAGCTGCCGTTGCTGGGCTTCCGGGCTCACTGCGCGGGCACTCCTCGGAATCGGGTGGGGGAGGCGCCGTGCGATTGGGATGCCGGCGGGCATTAAGGCTATGCGGAAGCGGCGCGAGGTCAACCGTCGGGTTGCGTGTCCGGCGCCGCTGCGGTGATATTTTTGCGCGCCGGGCGGTATCGTCTAGGGGACTAGGACGGAGCCCTCTCAAGGCTCAAACACGGGTTCGAATCCCGTTACCGCTATTGCCGACCCGAGCCGCCCCCATCGTCTAACGGTTAGGACACCACTCTTTCAAGGTGGGAACAGGGGTTCGATTCCCCTTGGGGGCA
>DATBBW010000163.1:0-5362 GCA_036270795.1 Gemmatimonadales bacterium
CTGTTCATTACGGCGATCCTGGGGCTGCTCGCGCTGCCAGTGCTCTCGGGCGCGGCGATCATGCTGCTGTTCGACCAGGTCCTCGGGACACACTTCTTCGACCCCGGGGCGGGCGGGCAGCCGCTCCTGTGGCAGCACCTGTTCTGGTTCTTCGGGCACCCGGAGGTCTACATCCTCATCCTGCCGGCGATGGGGATGGTGTCGGACGTGATCGCGAACGGCAGCCGCAAGCCGATCTTCGGCTACCACTCGATGGTGTTCGCGATCATCTCCATTGGGTTCCTCGGCTGGATCGTGTGGGGCCACCACATGTTCGTGAGCGGGATGAACCCGACACTCGGGTCCTCGTTCATGGTGTCGACGCTGATCATCGCCGTCCCCTCGGCGGTGAAGGTGTTCAACTGGATGGGGACGATGTGGCGCGGGAACCTGCAGTTCCACGTGCCGATGCTCAACGCCGTGGCGTTCGTCGCGATGTTCGTGATCGGGGGGCTGTCGGGCATCTACATGGCGGCGACGCCCGTGGACATGTTCATCCACGACACGTACTTCATCGTGGCGCATCTGCATTACGTGCTGTTCGGCGGCAGTCTGTTCGCCTTGTTCGGCGCGATTCCCTATTGGTTCCCCAAAATGTTCGGCCGCATGATGAGCGAGCCGTGGGGCAAGGTGCACTTCTGGCTCACGTTCGTGTTCTACAATCTCGTGTTCTTCCCGATGCACATCCTCGGGATGGGCGGGGCGATGCGGCGGATTTACGATCCGACCCAGTACGACTTCCTCAAGCCCTACCAGCCGCTGAACGTGTTCATCTCGATCTGCGCCTTCCTGCTGTTCGCGACGCAGTTCATCTTCTTCGCCAACTTCTGGTGGAGCCTGTTCAAGGGGAAGCGGGCCGAGCAGAACCCGTGGCACGACAACGGGCTCGAGTGGACCCTGCCGAATCCGGCGCCGCACGGCAACTGGACGCGGGTGCCGACGGTGTATCGCGGTCCGTACGAGTACAGCTCGCCCGAAGTGGCGGAGGATTACCTGCCCCAGACGCGCAAGCTGCCCACCGACCGTGAGCCGGCGAGCGCGCCGGTCGCGGGCCACTGACGCCGAAAGGGACCGACCAGGATGACGCACGCGACCGCGACCGTCGACGAGATGCGGCCTCCCTTCCCCGCCGAGCGGGGACTGGACGTCTACAACCTCAAACTCGGGATGTGGGTGTTCCTCGCCTCCGAGGTGATGTTCTTCTCGGCCTTGATCGGCTCCTACGTCATCCTCCGCTTCGGCGCGGCGGGCGAATGGGCGCGGCCGGGGGTCGTCCTCAACATCCCGATCACGGCGTTCAACACGTTCCTCCTCATCTGCTCCTCGGTGTCGATGGTGAAGGCCTACGCCGCGATCGCCGACGGCGATCAGCGCGGGCTGCGCCTGTGGCTCGGCCTCACGATCCTGGGGGGCGCGACGTTCGTGGGCGTGCAGGTGTTCGAGTACCTGCATCTCGTGGAGCGGGGCTTCACCCCCGCCGGAATCCGCGACGGCAGCGAGCTCGCGGCCCTCGTGGCGAACGGCACGCTCCCGGCCGCGACGGTCGGGCTGTACGGTTCGACCTTCTTCACGATGACCGGCTTCCACGGCTTCCACGTCACCTGCGGCGTGGTGTCGATGCTCTACCTGTACTTCACCAAGGTGCTGCCGGGGAAGTACTCCCGGCAGGACTATCGCGGGATCGAGACGGTCGGCCTGTATTGGCACTTCGTGGACCTGGTGTGGATCATCCTGTTCACCATCGTCTACCTCGTCTGAGGACCTCATGGAGACGGCGCACAAGCGTCCCAACTACATCTTGATCTGGGTGTACCTCGCGCTCTTGACGGCCGCGGAGCTCGGGCTCGCCTTCCAGCTGCCGATCAGCCGCAACTGGAAGCTCGCGCTGCTCTTGTTCCTGGCGGTCTGGAAGGCGCTGCTCGTGGCGCTCTTCTTCATGCACCTGAAGTTCGAGCGCTGGAACCTGCGGATCATGGCGCTCATTCCCATCCCGCTCGCCCTCATCTTCATGGCCGCGGCCATGTCGGAGCACATCTGGTAGCCTTCCTCGAGCTCACCAAGCCCCGCATCACGCAGCTGGTGCTGCTCACCGCCGCCGCCGGGTTCTATCTCGGCTCCGGGGCGGGCGTGGACGTGGGGCTCTTGGTGCGCACGCTCGTCGGCGTGGCCCTCGTCGCGGCGGGGACGAACGCCTTCAACCAGGTGCGCGAGCGCGACGTGGACGCCCAGATGCCCCGCACCCGGGGACGGCCGCTGCCGTCGGGGCGCGTGAGCCTGCGGGCGGCGGCCGTGTTCGCGGGCACCATCTCGCTCGCGGGCGTCGTCTACCTGGCGCTGGCCGTCAACTTGCTCACGGCGGGCCTCGCGGCGCTCACGCTCGCGAGCTACGTGCTGCTGTACACCCCGCTCAAGCGCCGCACCACGCTCAACACCCTGATCGGGGCGGTGCCGGGCGCCCTGCCAATCGTGGGCGGCTGGACCGCGGCGGGCGGCGCGCTCGGGCCGGCAGTGGCTGCGCTGTTCGGGATCCTGTTCCTGTGGCAGCTGCCCCACTTCCTGGCGCTCGCGTGGATCTATCGCGAGGACTACCGCCGGGCGGGGCTCGCGATGCTGTCCGTCGATGATCCGGACGGGCGGCACACCGGACAGATGGTGCTGTTGTACGCCGTGGCGCTCGTGCCCGTGAGCCTGTTCCCGACGCTCCTCGGGGTGACCGGGGCGCTCTACTTCTTTGGGGCGCTCGCCCTCGGGCTCGGCTACGCGGGCGTCTCGATAGCGCTGCTGCGCGCCGTGACGACGTCGCGCGCCTGGCGGGTGTTTCTGGTCTCCATCGTCTATCTGCCCGCGCTGCTCACGCTCATGGTGCTGGACAAGCCATGATCCCGTTTCACCGCCTGCTCATCTCGACCGCGATCGTGTTCTGCGCCGGCTTCGCGGCGTGGGCGGCGTGGACCTGGCGGCAGTCGGGTGAGGCGGTGACGCTCGCGCTGGCGTGCGGGTTCGCCGTGGCGACGGGAGCGCTCGCGTACTACCTCCGCCACCTCAACCGCTTCCTCGGCCGATGATCGTCGGCGCGTTGCTCGCGCTCCAGCATGGGGACCCGCCCCACCTCGACCTGGTGTATTTCTGGGCCGCCGTGCTGCTGGCGGTGACGCCGGTAGTGATCTTAGGCACGATCGGCGCCCTGGTGGTGCGGGGGGTGGTGCACGCGCGGCGGGCCGCCCGGGAGGCCGCCGCGAGCCCCGCGCTCGATGGGACGCCCCCGCGCTGAGGCGTCGGCCCGCTCTCGGTTAGTCGCGGCTCCGTCCCAGCCGTCCGAGTTGCGCCTGCGGTGGCATGTGTTCTGGTGTCGCCGCCGGAGCGACACCCGCAGCCACTACCTGCTCGAACTGGCGCGGTATGTGGCGCGGGCGCCGCGCGCTGCCGACGCGCCGCCGTTTCTCGAGATCGGCACGCGCGCGGGCGGCTCCGCCCTGCTGATGCTCCGCGTCCTGGCGGACGTGTATCGCGGCCCCGCGCGCCCTCCCCTCGTCCTCACCGTTGATCCGTACGGGGGGCGGCCCTACGATGGCACCAGCTTGCGCTACGATGAGGCGCACTACGGCGCGATGAAACGCGCGTTGGCCAAGTACCCCGGCCACATCCACTACATGATGGACTCCGCGCTCTTCCTCCGGGAGCTGGAGCGGCTGTACCTGTGGATCGACGGCGTCATGCGCCCGCTGCAGCAGTTTTCGTTCGTGTACCTGGACGGTAGCCACGACCCGGACGTCGTGTGGCACGAGTTCGAGTGCCTCCGGCCGCGCGTCGTGCGGGGGGGATTCCTCATCGTGGACGACACGCAGCTGTTTGGGGGGGAGGTACATCGGCGGCTGGACGCGGCCGCGGCGCGCGAAGGCTTCGGGCTTCGCCACCACGGCAAGCAGTCCATCGTGCTGGGGTAGGTGATAGATTATCGCACTATGACGGTCCACTCGCCCGAACGCCGCCAGGTCGTACGATTCGCCTTCTACAAGCTCGACAACGCGTGGCGGCGCCTCCCGGCCGAGCGCCAGGCGAGCTCCAAGCTCGAGTTCGGCGAGACGATCGAGCGCTTCAGCGGCCACCTCTTGTTGCGGCCCTACGGCCTCGTCGGCATCCGGGGCGACGCGGACTTCCTGCTGTGGCAGGTGGCCGAGGACCTGGATTCGCTCGTGGCGCTACAGACCGCGCTCAACCGGACGGACCTGGGGGCATATCTCACGCTGCCCTACAGCTATCTCGCGATGACGCGGCGCTCGATCTACGAGTTCCCCGAGGATCCCACGCAGCCCTCCCGGCTGGTGATCCGCCCGAGCGAGGCGCGCTACCTCTTCGTGTATCCGTTCACCAAGTCGCGCCCCTGGTACGGGCTCCCCAAGGCCGACCGCCAGGCGATGATGGACGAGCACGTGCGCATCGGCCGCAAGTATCCATCCATCCGGCTGAACACGACGTACTCCTACGGACTGGACGACCAGGAGTTCATCGTCGCCTTCGAGGGGGACAACCCCGCCGACTTCCTCGACCTGGTGATGGAGTTGCGGGAGAGCAAGGCGTCGTCCTACACGCTGCGGGACACCCCCACCCTCACCTGCGTGCAGATGTCCCTGTGGGACCTGCTCGACACGCTGGGCGGCGCAGGAGCGGCCGAGCCGCTCGCGCGGCGGCCGGTGCGCGCGGATGGCTACACGCCGGTCGCGACGCTCACCGACTTACCCCCGGGGGCAAGTCGTCGGGTGTACGCCGCCGGCGAGGCCGTGGCCCTCTTCAACGTCGGCGGCAGCGTGCATGCGATCGCCAACCGCTGCACCCACGCCCGGGCGTCCTTGTCCGAGGGCACCGTCGATCCCCGGCGCTGCGCGGTGACCTGCCCGTGGCATGAGGGCGTGTTCTCGCTCGAGACCGGGCAGCCCCTGGGGGGGCCCCCGGCGCTCCCGGTCGCCGTGTACCGCGTCAAACTCGAGGGGGACACGGTGCTCATCGCTCCCGCCGAGGCGCGCGAGCCGACGGGTGTCCCCCGCGCCTGACGACAGCCGCTTCCTGAAGGCGTGCCGCGCTGAGCCGACCGACGTCACCCCGGTGTGGTTCATGCGGCAGGCGGGCCGCTACCTGCCCGAGTACCGCGCGCTGCGGGAGCGGTATTCCCTCCTGGAGCTGTGCCACCAGCCGGAGCTCGCGGCGCAGGTCACCCTCCAACCGGTCGAGCGGCTGGGCGTGGACGCCGCCATCCTGTTCGCCGACATCCTGCTCCCGTTCGAGCCGCTCGGGCTGGGCCTCACGTTCGCGGCGGGGGAAGGGCCGC